>CALVER010000025.1 GCA_944326625.1 Candidatus Gastranaerophilales bacterium
AGCTTTTGGCAAAATATCCTGAAGCAGCTCTGCTGAAATATTTTTCATTAAATCATATCCCATCCAGTATGCCACATGATCAACTTTTTTCATCTTGCTTAAGGTTATCGGCAATGTCACGCATACAACAAGCGTTATTACAACCATAGCAATTACCAGTTCACCAAGTGTGAAACCCTGTCTATTCAGGCTTAAAGAGTCGCCCCCCCCCGACATTTACGTCTTTTAAAAACTTTTGACATACTGCCTCCTAATCTATAACTTTTGCCAATTTGAATAAATAATCATCTTTTGCAGATAATTGCAAACCTTTCGGCACAAAATGATCTTTGAATCTTTCAACCGCAAATCTGTCTGTCATGCCGGATATGTAATCGGTTACAATCCTTTCTATTTTACTTTCTTCACAAACAGGTTTGAGCATATCAGTATATAAAAAGAACAATTCTCTTATTACCTTACGTGCCTTTTCTTCCTCAAATTTTGCCGGTGAATCTATATATACATTGTCAAACATCCACTGTCTGAGTTTTGTTGTATAATACCAGCCTTCTTCGCTCATTGAAACCGTAGGTTTGCCTATAGAATTGGTAACAATCTCCGTAATCATTTTATTTAAACGCTTTGATTGAATTGAAGAAAAATACTCAATACAATCTTTCGGCAAATCTTTTTCACTGATTACACCGGCTCTCACTGAATCTTCTATGTCATGGTTGATGTAAGCCACTTTATCAGCGAGTTGAACAACCTGAGCTTCAGGGGTTTTCGGGGTGTAACCCCAGGTATGGGTCAGAATTCCGTCAATTGTTTCCTGACATAAATTCAAATTTTCCAAAACTTCTACAACTCTTACGCTTTGAATATTATGATGGAAACCGCCTTTTACGAGTTCGTCCAAAACACCTTCACCACAATGTCCGAACGGAGTATGACCTAAGTCATGCCCCAAAGAAATTGCTTCAACCAAATCTTCATTCAAATCCAAAGCACGGGCAATTGTTCTGCCTATCTGTGAAACCTCTAAAGTATGTGTTAAACGTGTTCTAAAATGATCATCAAATGGTGATAAAAACACCTGAGTTTTGTGTTTTAATCTGCGAAAAGCTTTTGAATGAAGAATTCTGTCACGGTCTCTTTGAAAACATGTCCTTAAATCCGATTCTTCAATAGGCTTTTTCCGCCCTTTTGAAAATCGGCTTTTTGTGGCATATTCGCTCAAATTCACAATTTCGCGCTGCTCAAGCTTATACCTTATTGTTTCTTTATTAAGGATATCCATATCAATATCATATCACAAACAATTCTAAACATTCGTCGTATTAATTTCAGCCTTAACGACTTCGGCATGTTTTATGTCTTCCTGCTTTTTATTATATTGTTTTCTGGATTTGTCGACCTGAGAACCGACTATATTCATCGCCATGCCGGACAAACCGCTTATTACCATTGCCTTAATTCCTGCAACCAGCCCTACGGTTAATGCAATGGATGTTGCAACGCTGCCGATAATCGGAATACCGTATTCCAATGTTGCAGAAATACGTTCATCTTTATTGTCTGCCGTTGTCAAACCTAAGCCCACACCGCCTACGGAACCTACAAGCGACAAAACATCCGTAGGGCCTGATCCGAGTTTTAGGTCTCTTAATTTGTCATAGAATAAATCATTTTCCGTTTTTATGGCTTTATCCAATGAATTAAGCGTTTTGTTGGTTTTTCCGCGTAATTTTACATATTGTTCCTGAGGAAGCAAACGTTTATATATTGTCAAAATTTCCTGCATTTCGCCTTTGGAGCTTTTACCTAAAATATTCTCGATTTCATCTATGTAGCCTGTAACCTGAGATATGGCGGATTTATTATAATCAAATTGTTCAGAAGTTTTTCTAAGCCGTTCCGAAATAGATTTTAGACCTGCGAGAATTTCTTCATTAACTTTTTCGCGCAATTCCTTTTCATTTGGCCCTGAAAGCTTTTTGTAGGTTATAAGTTTAGACCGCAAATCTTTTAACAGGTTATAAGATGTTTTATCACTCGGGTCTAAAAATGCCGAAATATTATCAAGCGCTTTTGATGACGCATTGTAATTATCCAAAATATTGTGGGTAATTTTATTTCTGGACAAATCAACTCCTCGCATTATTGCCAGTTTATCGGCTGAGATTGCGTCTTCCGCTATAAATGTTGTAAGAATTTTATTGCCTCTTTGGGTGTCTTTTTTGTTTGAAATCACATCCCAAACTTTGTCCTCCAGACCCGTTGTAGCTTTTTTCATACTTTTATAACGGCTTAAACGTGCATTTTTACCAAAACCTTCGTTTAATCCGGTACGGATTTTTCCCTGCCTTAATACAAGCTCATCAACCCATTCCGAAGCCTTTTTCGTAACATTATTTATCGTTATCAGCCTTTCGGGATTGTCTTTTAAAATTGTTTTATTAATTTCGGAATAAGTATCAAAAAGTTTTGCAAATTTTTTATCCGAAGTTTTGTAAGCACTCACAACTGAACGCCTTGCAAGCCGTTCAAACACGGTTGTAATCTTTTCGTGAATTTTTCTTGTGAATTTATTCTTATTCATAACTTTTGTAAATAACAAATCCTTGAAAGACCCGATATTATTTACGCCTTTAGCTTTTTCAGACCATACAATAACGTTTTTAAACAGTTTGTTATAAAACGTTGTCACAGGACCGCTTTTTCCGGCTGATTTACGCGCATTAACATTATTTTCCAAATGCCGGCTCCATTTTTGCAGCCATTTGTAAGTGTTTTTAGGCAGACCTTTTACTATCGCAAAAATACCTATAGCAGCAGCTAAAGCACTTGTAACAATTATAAGCCCGGTTCTTTTACGCTTTTGGGCCTTATCTTTTTCACCCGCAACAAAGATATCCTGCGCGGTTTTAGGGGTAATATAATAAGTACTTTGCCCTTTACCAAAAGGATTTTGACTTTGAATATTTATAATATTATTTTGTACACTGCTAACCATAACACTTACTATATATAATAAATGTTAAAATACCTTTAAAATTGCGATTTTTAAAGATATGGTTAAGAATTATTACAAAATTCTTCCGCAATGACTTTTGCTGCTTCCCGGGAAGAATTTTTGTCAGATAACAATTCTTTCACATCTCCCAATTGTTTTATAAAATCATTACGGTACGAGTCGTTATACAAAATCTTTTCAATCTGGTATGAAATATTCTGTACCGATACATTTCCCTGAATGATTTCGGGAACAATCATCCTGTCCGCAATAATATTCGGAAGCGAAACTTTTTTTATACACCTTACCAGTAAATAAATAAAATAAAAAATCCACGGCCCGCGATATGCAATAATCATAGGCACCTGATAAAGACAAGCCTCCAAAGCAACGGTTCCTGAAGCCAGAATTAATGCATCCGAACAGCTTAAAAGAGCTTGATTTTCACCTTTTATGACCTTAAAATCCGTGTGTTTAAGATATTTATTATAAACATCATCCGGCAAGTTCGGAGCATGTGATATACAAAACTGCAAATCCGGATGATTTTTTTGCAAATTTTCTGCGGATTTTATGAAAATCTTCATCAATTGTTTTAATTCAAATTTTCTTGAGCCCGGAAAAACAGACACCAGTTTTTTATTCATATCAAAACCGTGCTTTTTAAAAAATTCTTCTTTATCGGCTTTTGCCTCAAGCTGGGAAACAAGAGGATGCCCGCAATAATGAGTCGGGATACCGTAACTTTCGTACATTGGTTTTTCGAACGGAAATATGCACAAAACCTTTGAAATGCACTTTTTAATTGTATGGATACGCCATTTTCTGCTTGCCCAAACCTGCGGCGGAATATAATAAAAAACTTTTATACCCGCTTTTTTCAAAAACTTTGCGACATTAAGGTTAAAAGCACCGTAATCAATGCACAAAACCAAATCCGGCTTAAAATCATTTTCCAGATAATCAACAACCTTTTTTCCTAATTGAAAATGAGTCCAAATTATTGCAGGCGAAATTCCGACTGCCGACATTTTTTTATGATCCGCAAATAATTTAACACCTGCATTTTTTAAATTTTCGCCGCCTATTCCTTCAATAATAACGTCGGGATATATTTTTTTCAATTCCGAAACTACATGCGATGCATGAATGTCTCCGGAATATTCACCTGTTATAATAAAAAGTTTTTTCATAATTAAACAGCCATAATTACAATATTATTATCATCCGCGAATTTAATAACTTTTTCCTGATCTACGATAATTGTTTCATTAGCTTCGACAGCCAGCAGATCAGCCTTGTATCTTTTCATGGTTTTCAAAGTTCTTAATCCTACTGCCGGAATATCAAAACGTTTGTCCTGTTTGGGCTTGGAAACTTTTATGACAGAAGCGTTTTTCTTAGCAAGTTTTGCACCGCGTTTAATGCAGGCGTCAGTACCTTCAATTGCTTCAACTGCCATAATCATTTTATCTTTAATCACAACGGATTGCCCCACGTCAACGCCGCCCATTTCTTTCGCAAGCCAAAATCCGTAATTTACATCTTCAAGCTGTTCAGGCGTCGGTTTATGTTTACCTAAAACACCTGCAGGTATCATAAGGTTTTTGATGAATATAGTTTGATCAAGAACTTTAATCCCCGCTTTTTCAAACTCTCTGACTATCAAAAGCATAACTTCATCATCATTAAGACGTTTAATGGATTTTAAAAGTTCAATTGCTCTTGCATCAAATTTATAAAGCTGTAATAACACCCTTTTATGAACTTTTCCCAAAAAAGTCGCCTGCTTGATTTCTTCTTCTTTTAAAATCTTTTCAATTCTGTTTATTTCTCCCGGATGGCAGGAATAAACTTTTGAACAATACTTTTTTAATTGCTTTACATTATCACTTGCAAGAGAAATACACACAACTTCAAAACCGTTTTCTTTTGCATACTGCGCCATTTTTACAGGTAAAGTTCCGTCACCTGCAATTAATCCCTGTTTACTTTCCAACATTACTGACACTTCTATTTTCCTCTCAATAAATTAATTTCTTCAACCTGCTTTTCATTTAACAAAACCGCGCCTCCGAGCATTTTAGTATTAAACACTACCTGTGCGTAAGATTCTGCCAATTCCAGCTTTAAATAAGTCTCTTTTATAGTTTTTCCGCCGACTATAAACCCGTGGTTTGCCATCATTACAGCATCAAAATCTTTGAAATATTTTGCCGTTTTATTAACCAAGTCCATAGACGAAGGCATTCCGTATTCTGCAAGCGGAATTGATCCGAAATAAAAAACATTTTCTGCCATTATCGGCTCATCCAAAGCAATTCCTGACGATGCAAACGAACTTAAAAAAGGCGAATGCACATGTACAATATAATTTACATCCGGTCTCAACTTATAAAATTCCACATGCAGCATTTTTTCACTGGACGGCTTTTTATCGCCTTCAACAACATTTCCGTCAAAATCAATAACGACAAAATCATCTTCACTTAAATATCCGTTAGCTGAACCTGAAATAGTTATTACAATATTTTCGCCGTACCTTGCGGACAAATTACCGGATACACCGGGTGTTAAATTCTTTTTTCCGGCAATTTTACCGTATTTTATTAATTCTTTTTTTATATCTTTTAAATCTTTCATTATATACTTTCCTTACTTGGATCTTCTATATTAATAACTTCCGCATATTGTAACGTTTTTGCTGCCGGTGTTTTCAAAGTCCCTGATTCAAAAGCAACGTTATCTTCATTCTTATTATCCGAATTACCTAAACGTTCGGGATTTTTAATTACCATCCTGTCAAATTCCACATTTGTGCCTTTTGTATCAAACATCATAGCAATAGTAAAATAAGTTGTCTGACGCATAAAATCGTAGCCCAGATTGACCTTGAAATCATCCGGTCCTAATGAAACAATAAAGGCATTTTCCTGGAATAATTCTCCGTTTGGAGAATCATTGGTCAAAGTAACTGAACCCCACCAGCCTACGGTAAGATATTTATTCACACGAAAAGCTTCCCTGATATAAACATTCGAATGCCCGTAACGATACATATCATAAACCGGCATAGGAGTTTCATCAGAATACCCTGATATAAAATAACCTATATCCTGCATCCAATATTTGTACTGAGTATGCAATCTTGGCCCGATACGGCCTATAAATTGTGTATCGCCAGTCCCGTAAACAGCTGCGGAACCTTGCATTACCATACTTAATTCCAGAGATTTTCTGTTTGCTTTATCTTTATATTTATATAAAGTTTGAGCAGCTTCCGCCATATAACGCAAACGCATTGTTCCTACACCGCTGCTTCGAATACTTTCTGTATGCATATTGTATTCACCGTCATGAGCATAAGCAACAGATGCTCTGTTTCTGAAGGTTAAATTTTTTCCCTCAACCAGAAAATCCTCTACGGTGGTTCCTTTATCATACACAAGTTCAGCCAAATATTTCGGCATTCTTCGTCCCATGAACCAATCGTCCATATAAGCATTACTACCGTATTGCAAGAATAAATTATCGTCCAAATACTGTTTGCCGCGTACCACAAACACATCTGCACCGGAACCGTACATTGCTTGTGTCTGGTTAAAAGCCGAACGATATTTTATGGCGCCGCCAATCCCGAAATCATCTTTATAATTGATTAACGGAATAAGTTTAACTATAGACCCGAACGGAGCATCAAATACAAAACCGGGGCCCGCAAACATACCGAATCTGGACATTGAACCGAATTCGGGATAATTTGCTTCAACATATTCCTGACGTTTATTTGTATGGGCAGTAAACGATGGTAAAGTAAATAAATATTTATCATTATGGTAAACTTCACCGTCTTTCATTTGTACGGTGTCATGATCTTTGCGTGAATCAACATATATTTCGGACGCGGATATACGTAATTTTGCTCCTTCACTGCCTGAAAATAATTCATTTTTATCCTCGTCACTGATAATCATTCTGGAAAAATCCGGTCCTATCATTCTCGTCATAAATCGGAACTTATTGGAGCTTTCGGAATACATTTTGCCGTCGGTTAAAATAATCTTATTTTCTTCACTGGAAGCCTTTTTGGCTTTAATTTTCATTGCTGTCGGAGATACGGTAATATTATCCATAAATATATTTTCTTCATTCATATTTACTTGAATATAATCTCCGTAAATCGGCATTTCGTCTTTTGTCAAAACAACATTACCTATAGCCTTTAAAATATTTGAATCGCGGTTATATATCATTTTATCGGCGGTAAGTTTAACTTTTTGAGGCGGAAAAATAAGAACAGGAGTACCGATTGCCTCGATATCACCGTTTTCGTCGTTATATACTACATCATCGCAGTCCAAAACCATTTCGTTTTCAGTTGTTTGTTCTTTTACGCCTCCGACAAGTTCAACAGTTTTATCCGGTTTTACGGTTTGCTTAGGCGCAGAGGTTTCATCTTCGGATTGCTGAATATCGGATACAGGAACTTCATGTTCTTCTACAAATTCTTCCATATCCATATCAATGTCGCCAAGCTCACTTCTACCGCTTTCGATATCTGACTTTTCAGAATTTTCAAAGAATAATTTTCTGCCGGCACTATGTTTATTACGATTTTTCAAAGCTCTTTGAATTTTTAATCTTGTTTGTTTGAAAAACGGCATATGATCTTTGAATTTTTCACCGTCATCAACAGTAATTTTTTCATTTTCATCCTTAACCTCTATATCAGGCGCAGGAACAACAGCAGATTGAAAAAATTTACCTTCAATATTATTCAAATCGCGGTACATATCCTCTACCTGATCAGCGGCAAAGGCATTTGTACCGATAAATAATACTGTCAATAATATTGTTAATGTCTTTTTCAACTTTTACCTTCTTATATGTAATTCAACGGATTATTAGGCTTGCCGTTTATTCTTACCTCAAAATGGCAATGCGGGCCCGTGCTATAACCTGTAGTGCCTTCAAGACCGACAACCTGACCTTTTTTTACGTAATCACCCTGCTTGACTTTAATTGTAGACATGTGTGCATACAATGTAGTCATAGGGTTACCATTAATTGTACCATGATCTATAATAACAACCTTTCCGTAGCCGCCATACCAGCCGGAATAAATAACTTTTCCGGCATTTGAAGCCAAAATATTACCGTAATTCGGCCCGCCGATATCAACACCTGAATGGAATGTTCTGCTATTAAATATCGGGTGTGTACGCCAGCCGAAAGGTGATGTTATCCGGCCGCTTATTGGTTTCATAAAACCTGAAGATGACACTTTAACCGATGTATCTTGAGGTTTTTTACTTATCATTGTTTGAAGATTTTGAGACTGGCGTGCAAGTTCTCTTTCCGTCTGCTCATAATATCTTCTGTCCGTTTTTAATTTGTTAATCATATTCTGATTTTGCGCGATTGCACGCTCAATATCACGCTGCTGAGAATTTATTGTTTTGATTGACTGTGCAAGATATTTTTTCTTTGCCTCGACGTCTTTTTTCATTTGTGCAATTTTGCCGGCTTTCTCTTTAACAGCCACCATGTGTTTATAATCATTTCTGATAATTAATCTTTCAAAATAAATTACATCCAAAAGAGAATTCAAATCTTTTGCGGAAAGTATAAGCTCAAACATCCCGGTACGCTGTGCTTTAAAAACTTGTCTTATGCGCTGTTTTAACCGGGCATCAACCGTATTAAACTCGGATGTGGCGTTTGCCAATTGTATTTCAAGCTGATTAAGCTGATTTTCAACATTATTATACTGGTTTCTGGATGCTTGAAGATCGTTTGATGTATTTTCCAGTTTGCGCTGATTTTTCACGAGCTTGCTTTTTTCGGCATTTTCAAGAATTTTAAGCTGTCTGATTTTTTCCTTTGCCTGTTTGTGTTTTTGCTCGACAGTGGCGGCAGAAGCCGTCATTGGTGCGGCTGTAAAATTAAACGTAAACACCAATAAAACAGATATCGTGATTATTTTTAAAGTTCTAGTTATATTCATATTATTTAATCAAGACCGGAAGCAGCATCAAGCCTACAGTCCAGGCAATAAATGTTACTGCTATAACGGCAATTATAATTTTTTGATGTTTTCTGAAAAATTCCATATTTTCCCCATTTATTACTAATATAATACTATCAAAAAAATCAAAGTGCAATTATTTAAAATAAATTTGCAAAAAAATGTAAAATCATTTAATATAGCGTTATGGAATACAGTTTTACCAATCCCGAATTCGACAGGAAATTACTTTTAAAAAACGAAACGAGCGGAATTAACCAATTTTTGCTTGAAAATAACATCCGGCAGACGGATAACATTTTCAATTTTTTACAAAATTCCGCCCCGATTTTGCTGATAAACGGATTTTTAGGCACAGGAAAATACAGTATTGTAAACCATTGCTTGACCACCGCACTTAATGAAGATGCCGTTGTGCTTGAATATAACTGTTTTGAAACCACTATTCTGGACGACATCCTGCTTGCTTTTTTTGAAGAATTCAAAAAACTTGCGGCACTGGAAAAAATATCTGTTCCGAAAATTAAAACCGAAAACTTTACCCAAAAAATTAACGCTTATTTTCAATCCGTAAATAAGCCTGTGGTAGTTGTTATTAATTCATTTGAACAAATTTTAAAATCTAACAAACAGGAAATTTTAGGCTTTATACTACATCTTTGCGGATTAAAAAACATGAAAGTTATTTTAATCTCAAGGAACTTTGATTTATCGGATTTTGAAGGGAAAATAAAATACGAAAAAATAACAATTCTTGCGCTGCAAAAATCCATATTTGAAAAATATCTTCGTTCTGAGGATTTCAAACAGATAGGGCCGTTGTCGGATGAGCTGTACAAATTAACCCGCGGATATTTTTTCTATACAACATTATCTTTAAAGATAATGAAACTCAGACAGTTGGATTTGGGTAAATTTCTTGACGGATATTCAAAAAGTTTTCTAAGCTTTAATGATTTTATTTTGCGTGAAGCCTTAGCGCTGATTGACCCGGTAAGCGGGCATTTATTCAGATTTTTGACAGTAATAAGGCATCCCGTCAGCATAAAATTATTAAAAACAATCCATTTATGGAATGAAGAAAAAATGCTGTTTTTCACAAACAATCTGCTGCTTTCCGGAATTGGGGAATACGTTTATTTACAGGATTATTACAAAGAAATAGCGGAAAACTCAATTCCCGCGAATGTTGCAATAAAGCTTCATCAGGCCTGCGTGGATTTGTATAATACACAACTTCCTTTAAAACCTCTTGAACGTGACATAATAATCTCACGCCAGACAATGCGCAACGAAATTGAATATCATTCAATGTTTATTCCGAAAAGACACTACATTCCGGCTCAGGATATAACTAAAAAGGCTGAGATTAAAGAATACAGCGAGCAGGCAAATGAATTAAAAAATGAAGCAGCGGAGCAGCCGAAAGAAGAAAAAATCAAAAATATCCCGTTTATTTTTGAAGATGATGAAACAGGCGTCCTTGATAAAATTGCAGACTCAATAAAAGACTTTTTAAACTTCAGCGATATACGAGCAAAAGAGGAAAAAGAAGAAAACAAACTTACACTGACAGAATTAATGAATAAAGCAAAGCAGGAAGAAGCTTCTTTTAACTATAAACATGCAATTTCGCTTTATCAAAAATGTCTTACGCAAAAAAATGACGACGATTATTATACCTATCTGCCGACAATATATACAAAACTCGCGCAAAATTACCAGAATATCTCAGACTGGTACGATGCCCAAAAATATTATGAAATGGCCGGAGATTTTTATACTTCAACAGGTGATATTGAAAAAATTAACGAAACAAAATTCAATATTGCAAATATTTTCTATATGACTTTCAAAAGAGAGAAAGCAAAAACACTGCTTTTAGAAATCGAAAAAAACAATATTTCCGATGAATTAAGAATAAAAGTTTTGAACGCACTTGCAAATTTAAGCAGCGACAGCGGAATAATTTACGGCTATTACAAAAAAGCTCTTGAGATCAACCCTGTAAATATCAGCAAAGATGTTCTGTCCGAACTTTATTACAAATTCGCGCTTGTAAATGAGGACAGAAATGATGAAAAAACCGCTGTTGAATATTACAAAAAATGTATAAATTTGGATTCAAACCCGAAAAACAACCCGAATCTGTCGAACGCACTTTCAAATATTGCGCTTTTATATGACGACCTTGGAGAATCCGACACTGCAATAAAATACTATCTTGAAAGTATTAAGCTTGACGAACAAACCAAAAACGTAAACGGCATATATTCATCCTCAATGAAATTAGCGGAAATTTATGCGGCAAAATCACCTGAAAAAGCCATTGAATACTACAATCAGGCTTTGAATTACGCAAATATGTTGAATGAACCGTTTTACATAATTTCAACTGCAACGGCACTCGGGGACTTCTATTACAACCGCAAAGAAAACGCCCTCGCTCTGAAAAATTACAAACATGCCTATAATTTCGCAAACGAAGGGATTTACAAAGAAAATGCGCAAAAAATTCTCCAACGAATTGAAGACATAAAAATGCGCGTGGGTGAAGAAAGGTTTAAAGAGCTTGAAAAGTAAAGAATTTTATAGAGAATATATGCAGGCTTTTTTACGTCAAAATGCAGTCGTCAATTTAATTTCCAAAAATGACGAAAAACTTTTGTGGGAAAAACACGTTTTTGACAGCCTTGCTATAGAAAAATTCTTTGAAAAATATTACCCTCTGCCTTTGGGAGGGGGAAATATTTCAACGCAAAGTATGAGTGTTAGAAATTCGGGTGAGGATATAGAGCTGCTCGATATAGGCACAGGCGGAGGATTTCCGGCCGTCCCGATTGCATTAACCTATCCTGATTTAAAAGTCACGGCACTCGACAGCATAAGAAAAAAAATTAATGCCATAGAAAATATTAAACAGGAATTAAATATCCGAAACCTGACAACAATTTGTAATCGGGCAGAGAATTTAACTGAAAAATTTGACATAATCACCTCGCGCGCAGTTGCCTCTCTTGACAAAATCTGCACTTATGCACTGCCTTTATTAAAAAAAGACGGATATTTTATCGCATATAAATCCCGCAAAACACCCGAAGAAATTGCTGACGCTGACAAAATCCTAAAAAAATATAGCGCAGAGGTAATTGATATTATTGAATATCAATTACCTCTGGATGAAAATTTCACAAGAAATTTGATTATTATAAAATCTTAGTTTTCAGCTTCTTTGCAGCTATGAGGGCCGTCCCAGTCAAGTTTTTCACGGCAGTGAAGATAATCCATATTTTTGTTATAAATTACCCAGGCAGCACAACCCATACCGGC
>CALVER010000026.1 GCA_944326625.1 Candidatus Gastranaerophilales bacterium
ATTCTATCACCTCCTTTCCACCGATTTCTTAGTTAAATACGTGTGTGGGCGAGGCGATAAGTACTACCCTTAAGTATAAGTTTACTGCATTTATTTTTTCTTGTCAATAATTTTGAGGAAATATTATTAATAAATATTCGGCTTTTATAATAAATTTTTTGTGCTAAAATAGTATTATGAATTTTGAAGAAAAGACACTGGATTATGAGTATGTTTATAAGGGGAAAGTGATTGATGTCCGCCGTGATAATGTAGAGATTTCAACCGGCAGAAAATCAGTCAGGGAAGTTGTTGAGCATTCAGGCGGGGTTGTGATCGCGGCGCAAAAAACGCCTGATACTATTTTAATGGTAAAACAATTCAGATATCCGATAAAAGAAACGGTGTTAGAACTTCCGGCAGGAAAACTCGAAAAAGGCGAAGAACCTTTTCCGGCTGCAAAAAGAGAGTTGGAAGAGGAAACCGGATATAGAGCAAAAACTTGGAAAGAGCTGGGATTTATTAATACAAGTCCGGGTTTTTGCAATGAAAAATTATATCTTTATCTGGCATCTGATCTGGAATTTGTGGGTGAGCATCCGGATGAGGGCGAAATTATACAATGTTTTGAATTTGGGCTTGATGAGGTATTCGAAAAAATTAAAAATGGTGAAATTAATGACGCAAAGACTATTTGCGGTTTGACGAGGGCTTTTAAATTATGATTAAAATGGTCGCGACAGACATTGACGGAACTATATTAAAATGGAGTTTTCAGTTTAGTCCCGAGGTTAAAAAGTGTATTAAAGAGCTTGTCGAAAACGGAATTAAAGTGGTTCTTGTAACGGGCAGAATGCATAGTGCAACAGTTCATGTGGCGCAAGAATTGGGACTTCATACACCAATTGTTTCATATCAGGGCGGTTTAATCAAAGACGAAACCGGCAAAACTCTTTATCAAAAAGATTTAAGACCAGATTATGCGGTTCAGATTATTGATTGGGCAAGAAAAAATAACGTTCATTTGAATTTGTATCTGGATGATAAGTTATATGTAGAACACGATAACGAAATTGTCAAAGAATACACTGACGGCAGGTTTATAGATTATACGGTCTGTTCTTTTGATGATTTGAGGATAGAAAACGTAAATAAATTGCTTGCAATTGACTTGAAAGATGCTGAAAAAGTTACCGGCTGGGTAAATGAATTAAGTGCGAAATATCCTGATTTGTATATTGTAAAATCGACTCCGTATTTTTGTGAAATCGGTTCAAAAGAGGCAAAAAAATCATCCGGAGTTAAATTTTTGGCTGATATGTGGGGAATTAAGCAGGATGAAATTTTAACAATAGGCGATCAAAATAATGATATAGAGCTTTTAAAAGCCGGCGGAGTTAAGGTTGCAATGGGTAATGCAACGGATGAATTGAAAGAATGCGCGGATTATATAACTGATACGGTTGACAATGACGGTTTTGTAAAAGCCATTGAAAAGTTTGTAAATATTGGAGTGAAAAATGTATAGAGTCGGCTTAGGATATGATATTCATAGATTAACTGAAGGGCGTGATCTGATTATCGGCGGGGTTAAGATTACGCATGAAAAGGGGCTTTTGGGGCATTCTGACGCGGATGTTTTAATACATGCAATAATTGATGCTATGCTCGGCGCGCTTGCGCTTGCTGATATAGGAACGCTTTTTCCGGATACCGATAAAAAATATAAAGATATTGAAAGCACTCTGCTGCTTGAAAAGGTTTATGAAAAAATATCTGAAAAAGGCTGGCAGATTGTGAACATTGACAGCAATATTATTGCTCAGGAACCCAAAATGATGCCTTATATTCCGAAAATGAAGAAAGTTTTATGCAAGATTTTGGAAATTGAGCCTGATGAATTGTCTATAAAAGCAAAAACAAATGAAGATATGGATGCTGTCGGTCAAAAACTTGCAATAGAGGCGCATGCGGTTGTAATGCTGAGAAAATAACAGGTAGTTATGTAGCAAATTCCACCAAAAATTTTCAAAACAGCGTCATACTGAGCGTTAGCGAAGTATCTCAATAAAAAGATTCTTCGGACTTTAGTCCTCAGAATGACGGATTTTTATAGTATCAGTGAAATTTGCTACATAACTCCATACGGTTGACAAACTCAAAAAACGAGTTATAATGAATATATAGGGTGGCTGTCGCGCCCGACAGCCTTTACAGACCCTATAGAAATAACGAAATAACTTGTAAAAGATGTCCTATTACCAGTAGGGCATTTTTAATAATTTGCCTTTTCATGCGAGTGACCAAGACAGCGTCGTCGAGAAAACTTTTCATATCTATAGGAATAACAATCTATTTAAAAATCAAAAGAGTTTCAATATCGACGTTCAAGGATTTTGAAAGTTCAAGAATTTTGCCCAAAGACATGTTTTCTTTGCCGCGTTCAATGCTTGCAACATAGTTTTGAGAAACTCCCATAATTTCTGCAAGCTGTTCCTGAGTTAAATCCTTTTTAACACGTTCGATTTTTACATTTTTACCGAACTTTTTTAGCAAAGTTTCTTTGTCCATAATTTATAAGTATACATATATTGACTTATAAATTCTATTATGTTATAACTAATATTATAAATGTTATAACATAATAATGAGGTCAAAATGGATTTAAGTAAAAGATTTTCGCAGATTTTGTATGATTATATGAAAATAATCATAATTTTAAAAATACTGGAAGGCTTCTGTATTGCAAATAGAGATAAAGAAGACGTTGGCTATATACTTTATTTCCTTAAAAAGATAAACAGTCTGAACCGTAAACTTTATAATAAAATTGACAGAGTTTCGTTGGATTATTAATTATCTAAACTTTCTCATCATTGACATGGCTTTAGTCATTGCGTGTTTGCCCATTTTGCCGCCAAATCCGCCCATCATTTTTTTCATATCATTCATACCTTTCATCATCATTCGCATTTGTTCAAACTGTTTGATGTAAAGGTTAATGTTATGCATGTCAATACCGCAGCCTTTTGAGATGCGTTTTTTACGGCTTGTATTCAAAAGCGCAGGGTTGGCGCGTTCTTCGGGCGTCATGCTTTGAATAAAAACTTCAATCTTTTTGAATTGTTTTTCGCCTTCGTGGGAAATTTTTTCGCGGTCATCTTTGGACATTTTCATTCCCGGAATCATACCGAGGATTTGATCCATTGAGCCCATCATTTTCATTTGTTTTTGCATTTTTAAAAAGTCGTCAAAGGTGAATTCTGCTTTCGCCATTTTAGCTTCCAGCTCGCGGGCGGATTTTTCATCAAAAACCTCCTGCGCACGTTCAACCAGCGACACAATATCTCCCATGCCGAGAATTCGTGTTGCCATACGCTCCGGGTAAAAATCTTCAAGCGCATTGAGTTTTTCGCCGGTACCGGTAAGTTTTATAGGCTTTCCTGTACAGTAAACCACGCTCAATGCAGAGCCGCCGCGGCTGTCACCGTCAAGTTTTGTTAAAACCAAGCCTGTCAAACCGATTTGCGCATCAAAGTTTTCTGCAACATTTACGGCTTCCTGACCTGTCATTGCGTCAATTACAAGTAATTTTTCCTGCGGGGCAAAAACTCTGTCTATTATTAAAAGCTCTGCCATCATATCGGTATCAATCTGTAAACGTCCTGCGGTATCAAGGATTAAAACGTTAAAGCCTTTTTCTTTTGAGTAATCAATTGCACTTTGAACAATATTTTTAACATCTTTTGAGCTGTCAATTGTAAAAACCTCAACACCGATTTCATTTCCGAGAGTTTTTAATTGTGTAATTGCAGCGGGTCTGTAAACATCACATGCGACCAGAAGCGGGTTTTTACCCTCTTTTTTAAGCTTTACGGCGAGTTTAGCTGAAGATGTTGTTTTACCTGAACCCTGCAGACCAAGCATCATAATCAATGAAGGGTGACCGGTCAAATTCAAAGGTTTTTGTTCTTTGCCTAAAAGTTCAATCAATTCATCGTGAACTATTTTAACAAGCTGCTGCGATGGATTTACACCCTCCAAAACATTTTCACCTTCGGCTTTATCTTTTATCGCGGAAATAAACGCTTTTACTACGCGTAAATTAACATCGGCTTCCAAAAGCGCACGTCTGATTTCCCGCAAAGCTTCCTGCATATTTTCTTGAGTAAGCTCTGCACCCCGCGTTTTATTTATAATACTTTGTAATCTGTCGCTTAAACTTTCAAACATATTTTTATCTTAGCACAAAAATTATATTGCGGATGTACAATTGGGGCATTTTGTCGCTCTGATATCAATATTTGAAAAACAATACGGGCATGTTTTTGTTGTAACAGTGTCTTCTTTAACTTCTTGCGCACGCAGTTTGTTAATGGCTTTTACAAGTATAAATACCGCAAAAGTAACAATTATAAAGCTTATCATAGTGTTAATAAAGATACCGTAATTGATTGTCACCGCACCGGCGCTTTGAGCGGCTTCAAGCGACGGATATTTTATAATTTCACCGTCGTAATTTGGCAGGGTCAGATAAAGATTTGTAAAATCAACTTTGCCCATAAGCCATCCCAATGGCGGCATAATAATATCTTTTACCAGTGAATCAATAATCTTCCCGAAGGCAGCACCGATTATAATACCGACTGCCATGTCAATTACATTGCCTTTCATTGCAAAGGTTTTAAATTCACCAAAATTTTTCTTTAATCTTTCTAACATTTTTTACTCCTTATTTTTTTTTATTATACACTTAACAATAAAAAAAAAGCTATGTACTGAGGTGCATAGCTGTTGATTAGGGATATGTGTATCTTAGTCTCTAAGGAGTATGGTTTTATATTAGCAGAGGATGTAAAAAATAAAATCATACGTTTTATTGATGTTTTAAAAAATTTGCTAAAAATTTTTTAGTGGTACAATAGAATTACACAGCGGTATCGTCTAGTGGTTAGGACGGGAGATTCTCATTCTCCAAACAGGGGTTCAATTCCCCTTACCGCCGCCAACATGTAATTTTGTTAATAAGAATGGGCTATATGAAGAAAATATTGTGTTTTGGAGACTCTAATACTTACGGTTTTGATCCGCAAACTTACGGAAGATATGATAAAAATACCCGTTGGTGTTGTCTGTTATCGAATATTCTCGGGGATGATTATCTGGTTATTGAAGAAGGCATGAACAATCGTACTGCATTTTTTAATAACCCTGTATCGCGCAAAGAAAGCGGTCAGGAATATCTTGAAAGTTACATGAGAAAAAATAAAGATATTGATATTTGTATTTTGAGTCTTGGGACAAACGATGCACAAAGTTCTTATACGCTTGATAAAAATATTGCAAGGAGAGGTTTACGCAAGCTTATTTCAATAATACGCAAATATAATCTTGAGACAAAAATTATTATTGTTCCGCCTGTAAAAATTACTGAAGATTTACTGCACAGTGAGTTTTCGGAGTTGTTTGATAAAAATTCAATTGAGATAATCAAAGAGATTTTTCCTGTTTTTGAACCAATTGCAAAGAATACTGACTGTTATTATTTTGATTTTAACAAAATTGTTCAACCGTCCAAATACGACGGAATTCACTATACTAAAGAGTCACACAGAATTATTGCGGAAAATCTTGCAGGGTTTATAACGGATAATATTAAATAAATTTCATAAAAAAAGAGCTCTTAAGAGCTCTTTTTTATTATTCAACAACTTCTTCTTCGGTTTTTTCTTCTTCAGGAGAATCCATTCTGATTGATTCTTTACCCGGAGTAAGTGTTTTGCCTTTATATTTTTCAATTTGTCGTGCTAATTTGTCTGCTAATAAATCAATACTTGCATACATAGATTCAGCAGCTTCTTCACAGCGGATAACGCCGGATGCCATTTTGCATGAAACTTCCGCAACGTGTTTTCCGGATGCTGAAGGATTTTTGATTACTGACAGAACAACATCTATACCTTGAATTTGGTCATAGTGTGCTGCTACTTTCCCCATTTTTTCTTTTACATAAGCCTTAATAGCGTCAGTAATTTCGATGTTTCTTCCGTTTACGTAAATGTGCATTTAAACCTCCATTTATTATACTGCTTTTGCAGTATAACACAATTCACGTATTTTTTAAAGGGGTAAAATATTAATCTTCAATAATAAATTGCGGTAATTCAACATTCGGTGTGCCGATTACTCTGACCAATTCCAATACGGATGCTTTCATCTGGCATTTTTGTGAAGATCCGCTAAAGAAGTCTTTATAGAAACATCCTTCACAATTGCATCCTCTTTTATAACATTCAAGTGCTGTAGGAGTCCATCTTCTAACAGCAACTGCCCTTCCCATATCTCTACTTCTAAACAATTTATATAATCTCCAAATTCATCTACTCACACATGCGTGATATAGACAGCAAAGCTGCCTTTACCCCACCCCTGAGGTCGCTTGTATCAACTATCTCCGACCTATACTAACATTATAGGAAATAAGTTTTATTTTTCAAGGGGCAAACATGTGGTTGTGAAGATTTGTAACAAGGCGCTTAAACGCCTGTATACAGCCGTTTTTGGAATGTCAATTACATGCTAAACAAAGCTATATCATGCTCTTAAGATTTTGAACCATGCAAACCCATGTTCTGACATGGTTTCACATGGTTTTGTAAACTGTTAAGAAATGTAAATAATTCAAGAATATTGTTGGATTTCAGGCATGAAGGCATGCCAAAAATTAAAATATTATTGATTTTGCGGCCAGAAAAATTAGAATTACACCGCCAGTTATTTCAAGATACTTCGGAGGGAATTTTTTAAAGAAATTTCCGAACCAAAATCCGCTTAAAGACATAACAAAAGAGGCAAATCCTATAATTATGGCGGAAAGCATAATAGGAGTGTCCGTAAAATTTAAACCGGCGCCTGCAACAAGAGCGTCAATACTTGTTGCTACCCCAAGACTTATAAGGCATCTTAAATCTATACAGCAGATTTTTTCTTTTTGTTCTTCAAAAGCTTCAAGGATAAATTTTATTCCTAAAATAAGGAATATTCCGAATACAATCCATTTGCTAAACGGTGCGATTAATTCGTAAATATAATTTGCGCCTGTATAGCCTATGCAGGGCATTAATCCTTGAAATAAGCCCATAGCCGCGGCTAATTTTAATGAATTTGTCGTTCGGTTTTTATTAAATATAAGCCCCTGCGAAAAGGACACAACCAAACAATCTATGCCAAGTGCTATTGCAAGTAAAATTATATCAATTAAACTCAATTTCCACCTCAAATAATCTGTTCCACGGGAATTTGTAACTTAAATTTGCACTCAGATGCATTTTATCAAATACAATTCTTTCAAATTCAGTCATTTTCGACTTGATTAATTTTGAGTCAGGCTTTTGTTGACGGACATTGGCCTGATACGCCCAGTCATCAAGCAAACGCGTTATTTCCAACTTTTTAAAAGCTTTGTCATTATATTTTTGAGCTAAAAATTTAATTTTTGCGGCGCAAATTAGGCTGCCGAGCGTATTTGCGGTAGTATTCCAGCCGGAATACCCGTAAAAATTATTATCAAAATCTGTTTTAAAAATTTGTTCCACAAATTTATTATCAGCGCCGTTTGCAAAACGGATATCGGCAATCATATAGGGTTTAGGAGGAGTTTCCCACGTGCCGTTAAAAGGTTCAGTATCAATACCCATTACAATTTCGCCCTGACGCTCTTTAAAATTGTTTACATACAATAAAATATCCGCATCATCTTCAGTCGAAATTTGGCATCCTGCAAGTTCAATCTGTCCTGATACGCTTTTTTCAACCGGAATGTCCTCATAATTCGATATAAGATTTTTATATTCAGGTTCCAAAAAGACGGGAGCAATTTTTACATCACCTTTAATTGCCCGTGCCAGTAGTGAAAGAGGAATTTCATCGGCGCCTGTTTTCACAAATCCTCCGAGTTTTTCCAAAGTTTTTGCCTCCTGAACATTAAAACCGAATTCAGCGCAATCATCTTTTGAAAAAACAAGAGTATTAAAAAATCCTTGTTTTTGCCAGTCAAGGTAAATTTTGTTAATCTCGAAATTTCTTTTTCGTGTGTTCAGATAATCCTCAAGAATTTCGTCAGGGACTTCTTTTTGGCATATTGTGCCGTATTTATCCATACAGTAAGAATAATTGAAAATTTTTTTGCCCCATTTGTTCCAGTATTCTTTTTCTTCCTCATTTATATTATTGTTTGAGATTCGCATAATGCTTGAAAACGCATAGATTTCAGCATTTTTTTGCGATAAAATCTCTTTTAATTTTTCAATTCTGGATTTGATTTTTTCAAATTTATCAGGACATCTTCTGGAAGATATAAGCCCGCCGTAGGCGAGAGTATCAAGTGAAATTATGACGGCATCAAGCTCGGGCAGATTTTTGAGCCATTCAAAGAGTTTCTCTGTATCTGCATATTTGGTTAAACTGCCGAGTAAGCTTTTGTCGGGCATAAAAAGTTCAATACTCTCATCAATTGCCGCAATCTGTTCAGGCAGTGTGTAACATACCGGACGATTATCTATTGGTACAAATCCTATTTTCATTCTTTTATTATAAAATATTATATATTTTAGGCAAAAATTTTAACAAATTTTATCTAAAAAACTCTGTTTTTGCTCCCGCCGTTTGTAAAATCCAGAATTCCGTCAAAAGTTTTTGTCAGGATAAAATCAATAGCATCCTGAGATTCATAGGCTATGTGCGGAGTTATGAAAACATTTGGCATTTGAATTAAGTCTTGAATAATTTTTGAATTGGAAAGGCATTCAAGCGAGGTTTTTTCCATATTGTCGGAAAATTTTTCACAGTCCGGATTGTATTTACATGCCACAACATCAAGAGCTGCGCCGAGGATTTTACCGTTTTCAAGGTTTTCTTTCAAATATTTTGTATCAACAAGTTCACCTCTTGCAACATTTATAAAATAGGAATTTTGTTTCATCAGGTCAAATTCATGTTTTGAGAACATATGGTAATTATTTCCGGTATACGGGACGTGTAAAGTTATCACATCTGAATTTCGGATTAAAAAATCCAGAGTTGTAAAATTAACATTGTATTTTTTTTCGAGTTCTGTTTTTTCAATTAAATCATAGGCGAGTATTTTCATTCCGAAGGCATGAGCAAGTTTGCATACAGCAGCACCGATTGCACCGGTTCCTACGACACCGAGGGTTAGTTTTTCCAGATCACGTCCGACAAACGAAACTTCTTTAAAAATATCTTCTTTGATGCTTATAACGGATTTAAAAATATTTCTTACAATCCCGATAATCAAACCCATTGTGAATTCCGCAACGGCAGTTTCGCCGTAATTTTGGACGTTTAAAAGAGCGATGTTTCTTTGCTGGCATGCTTTTTTATTAATATTGTCATAGCCTGTTGAGCGCATTGCAATTACGCGTAAATTTTTGAATTTGTCCAACACTTCTTGGGTTATTACTGAATTTATAAAAAGACTTATGATGGATGTTTGTTCAAGATCTTCTTCGGATAATTCATTAACGGTTGTTTCATTCAGGCTGAAATCAAAGAATTTTATATCGTAATTATCCAATTTATTTTTGCCGAAAAAATCATGTTCGGTTTTTCTGTATTCAAAAACTAACATTTTTATTGCCATAATTGCCTCCTTAAAACATTATCAGACAACGAAAAATTAAATCTATTAATCAAAAGTGTATATTTCCGGATAATTTATTGTACTTTGAGAGAATGAAACTACAGGAGAAAGAGTTTATCTTGATTATGAAAGGAGTTTTTATGAAACACGATATAATAATCCGTGAACCTGATTTGTATTTTGACAGTATTCATCAGGAATTAAATAATTTTTTAAGAGATACGCTTTTAAGCAGCCATTTTGCAAATCCGTTGAACATAAAGAAAAATTCCGTCTGGCGTCCTGCAATTGAAGTCAAACAGAATAAAGAAAATTACACTGTAAAAGTTCAGCTTCCCGGAATAAAAAAGGATGATATAGAAATTGAAATTGACAATGATTTTATGACAATAACAGCCGAAATTCAGGAGGAAAAAGAAGAAAAAGAAGAATCCGAAAAAAATGCCAAATATCACACAAGTGAATTTCGTTACGGTAAATATCAAAGAACAATTTCTTTTGATCAGCCTGTACAAGGCAAAGAAGCGACAGCTAAATACAAAAATGGTGTTTTGAAAATAACAATTCCCAAACAAAATACCGAAGATTACAAACCCCAAAAAATAGAAATTCAAGAATAAAACGGTGTCCTGCCCGAATCAATCCCGGATATGCTGGGACATGCAAATATGCGCGGCGGCTGCCTTTCGGACTAATGCAAGCTCTGAAAAAGAGCGGTGAACCGGCAGCTTATAACGACACCGGCGGTTCAGGGACAGCATGATTCCCTGCCGTGATAAAAAGAGTGCGGTATAATAAGTATCGCACTCTTTTTTTATTAACTTTCTATTAATAAACTTGCACCGATGACGCCTGCAGTGTTGCCTAATTTAGCCGGAACAATTTCGACGGCAGATCCTGCAACAACCATGGCGCGTTTTTTAATGGTTTCTTTTATCGGGTCAAGTAAAATATCTCCCGCATCGGCAACTCCGCCGCCTATAATGATTTTTTCGGGGTTTAAAAGATTTACGACACTTGAAAGTCCAAAGCCTATGTATTCACCAATCCGTGCAAAAATTCTTCGTGCCACCGGATCGCCCTGTTTTGCCGCTTCCGCAACAATAAACGGTGTAATTTCGCCGCCTGATGCAAGTTCGCGGAATTTTGTTGATTTCCCGCCAAGAATATATTCTTCTGCTATTGCAACAATAGACGGACCTGATGCAAAAGCTTCAAGACATCCGTGGTCGCCGCAGCCGCAAAGCGGACCTTCATGCATTTGAAGTTTTATATGACCGAGTTCGCCTGCTGCATTTGACGCACCGCGTACAAGTTTCCCGTTAATTACAATACCTGAACCTATCCCTGTTCCGACAGTCATGCAGATGAAGTTTTCACAACCTTTTCCCGCACCGAAATTCAATTCGCCAAGCGCTGCGCAGTGAACGTCATTATCAATTCTTGTCGGAATTTTGAATTCATCTTCAATGATTTTTGCAATCGGAATATTAACCCAGCCCGGAATATTCGGGGCAAGCCTTACAATCCCGTTTTTGTAGTCGATTTGACCCGGAAAATCAAAGCCGATACCTTCAATATTTGTAACTTTTGTCTCGGACATCAAATCTCTGATTGCCTGTTTAATATTATTTACTGTATATTCATAGCCCATTTCCGCGCGGGTCGGTACTGAATTTGAATATAAAATGCTTCCTTTATCATCGACAAGTGCAATTTTAACATTAGTTCCGCCGACATCTATTCCGATTCTGTTCTTTGTCATAATTCCCTCTCAAAAATTGTATATTTCTATTTTACGACAAAAATGGAAATATAAAAGAAATAATTTGAGAATTATTGTCTGGCTGAAAGCCCGACCTACACGCTAAAATTTAAAAGGATAATTATCGGGAACTTTCCAGCCGTTTAATTTTATAACTGCACCGCAAACGTAGCCTAATCCTTTGGACGAACAACCCGATTTTGATCCATCAGAAAGTATAAAATTTGGATTCAGCAGGTCATCAATTGTCACGCCATTCGTATCTCCATAAAGATTAAAGCCGTATTGCTTTTCAAATGTAATTCCTGTGTCAATAAAATTTCCGTCATCATCAGTTGTTCCCCATGTCATACCGGGATTGTTCGGCGAGAAGAACATTACAAATATATCTTTTCCGAGCATATTAGGTTTAGCTTTACCGTTTAAATCAGCATATACCCATACATGCGGGTAGAAGTCATCATTGCCAGCCCATGTATAAATTGATGTTCCATCCGGTAATATAAATGCGCCGCGTCTGTCAAATATTGCTAAACTGCTACCGTTAGAAAAAGTCATATCTGTAGGCAGACATTCTTCTGATGCCGGAAAGCATTTTTTTGATACTTTTAAATACGGAAATATGTAAGTTTCCCAAAAATAAATTGTTCTTTGACCGTTGGCTGCAGGCATATTATTCCAATACCAGGTTTCATAATCGCCGTGGTCAACTTTAGACATTTCAAAAGCATTTTTTAATGTCGCATAAACTTTTTGTAATTTGGTAACAGTTTGTTTTTCTTTATAATTGCTTATTAATGTCGGGATTGTCATAGCAGCCACAATGCCGATTATGCCGAGGGTAATCAAAACTTCCGCCAAAGTAAACGCAACACGACGAATGTTG
>CALVER010000027.1 GCA_944326625.1 Candidatus Gastranaerophilales bacterium
AAAACTTAAAAAAGTAGCATTCCCGCACATGGGGCTTATATACGTAGCATGGTCATGCGCCTTAAGAAAAGTCGGTCTGGAACCTTTTATTGAGCCGTATACAAGCAAAAAAACACTTTCCCTCGGTACAAAACATTCTCCGGAAGCTATTTGTCTGCCGTATAAATTGATTCTCGGCAATTTTATTGAAGCGCTCGAGGGCGGTGCGGATTACGTTGCGATGATTACGTCGCCGGGGATTTGCAGACTCGGTGAATACGGCAAATGTATTCAAAATGCCCTGCATGATATGGGATATGACGCAAAGTATATTGAACTTCAGCTCTATGACGGAATTGAGGGTATGTACAGGTTTTTGAAAGAAATTACCGGCAAAAACAGACCTTTTATGTTCATTAATGCGATTGTGACCGCTATAAGAAAAGTTTTTCTCGTTGATTATCTGGAAACAAAGCTCGCTTATCTCAGAGCGCGTGAAATTCATCAGGGCGACGCGGAAAAGGCGTTTAATAAGGCTTTGAAAATCGTGGATGAAGAAGATTCTTTTTGGAAGCTGAGAAAAGCTAAGAAAAAAGCTTTTGCGGAAATGGATAAGGTTAAAATCGACAAGAACAAAGAAGTTTTGAATGTTGATATTACGGGAGAAATTTTCCTTGTGTGCGATCCTTTTTCAAACCAGAATATTGAAAAAGAACTCGGGGCAATGGGAGTTCAGGTGCGGAAAAGTCTTACGGTCAGCAGCTTTTTAAAGGATGCAATTATTCCGAAAATGTTCAGAAAAGGCGAAACACATCTTCAGCGTGCAAACAGGCTTGCAAAACCGTATTTGATGAGAGATATCGGAGGTGACGCGCTTGAGTGTGTTTCAGACGTTGCTTACGCAAATGAACGTGGTATTGACGGAATTATCCATATAAGTCCGTTTACCTGTATGCCCGAGATTATGTCGCAGAATATTTTCCCTGCAATGAGAGAAAACTGTGAAATTCCTATTCTGCCTTTGATTATGGATGAGCAGACCGGAAAAGCCGGATACCTGACGCGTCTTGAGGCTTTTGTGGATTTGATGAAACGCAGAAAGCGCAAGAAAAATCTTGAGCAAAAACAATTAAGCGGTACGGCAATATAAAATTTGTGAGATTTGAGGTAAAAAATGAAAATGGGAAAACTTTTTAAAGATACTGTCGGAATTACAAACGATAATATTATTCTGGCATTTCCGCTGATATTATTTATGTGGGTATTGTCTTTGTACGTTTCATTTTCACGTCAGACGGTGAATTCACTTCCGCTGCTGATTTTGTCTTCAATTACCGTGCTTGTTATGACGGGTGCATTTTTTGCGGGCTGGTTTTATATGGTTAAAAAGGCCGTAAAACTTTCCAAACAGGTTTTTGTGCTGGATACTGACCGCGCAAAGGCTACTTTTAATCTTTTGAAAACAATTCCCGCGGGGATTGGCAAATACTTTTTGTCATATTCAGGGATGATAATACTTTTTGTAATAATTATTTGTATTGTCGGCGCCGGAGTTTTTCAGCTCGGAGTTAACCTTATAGGCAAATTGGATTTGAACCCCGAACAGCTTAAAAGTGTTTTGTCATCTGCTGCCGATATGAAGGCGTTTTTGGATTCTTTGTCTTTTGAACAATTGATCAGGCTTAATAATTGGAATTTATTATTTTTAGCGACAACTACGGTTATGTCATTTTTGTTTATGCTCTGGGCGCCGGAGATTGCCTTTAATACAAAAAATCCGTTTATGGCGCTTGTTAATTCCGTCAAAAAGATTTTCCACAGATTCGGCAGATGCTTAAAATTGTTTGTTTTTCTGACTGTTTTAAATTTTGTTCTGTCATTTATTAATACTTTTTCGCTTTTCAATCCGATTTTGTATTTTATAATGACAGTCGTGTATTTTTATTTTCTTGTATATCTGGTTATGTTGATATTTTTGTATTATGAGCGGGAATTCACGGAAGAATAAAGTAATAGCGGTCGTGGGACCTACGGCAAGCGGCAAAACGGCATTTGCCGTTGATCTGGCTGAAAAAATCGGCGGTGAAATTATCTCTGCGGATTCAAGGCTTGTGTATAAAGGTTTTGACATAGGGACAGCGAAACCGACACTTGATGAGCGCAAAGGGATTCCTCATTATATGATTGATATTGCGGAACCCGAAGTTGATTATTCTGCTGGGCTTTACGTTCACGAGGCAAAAAGGATTATTGAGAATATTCAATCCCGCGGAAAAGTTCCGATAATAGCGGGCGGTACGGGATTGTATATAAATATTTTGCTTATGAATTATGATCTTCCGAAAGTTGAGCCGGATTATGAATTAAGAGAAGCGCTTAAACGTGAGGAGGATTTGCCGGCAATTCTTGCGGAGTTAGACCCTGAAACCGCTCAATTAATTGACAAAAATGACAGGAAAAAACTTATCCGCGCTATAGAAATCGTAAAAACAACGGGCAAACCTATTCAGCGCAGAAAAAATAATCCTGAATACGAAATTGAATGGATAGGGCTGAATTATCCGCGTGATGTGCTTTATGACAGAATAAACCGCCGCGTTGATTTGATGTTTGAGGCGGGTTTGATTGATGAAACAAAAAACTTGCTTCAAAAGCACGGTCGTATCCCGAATCTTTTGTATACAATCGGTTATCAGGAGGTTATTCAATATCTGGACGGGTTATTGACACTTGATGAAGCTGTCGATAAGCTTAAGCAAAATACAAGGCGCTATGCAAAGCGTCAGCTCACTTGGTTTAGAAAAAATCCGGCGATAAATTGGAATGTTTATCCCGAAAAGTTGAAAAAATAGTTAAAATTTGATATTATATTTAAAAAGGGGTTTGTGTTATGGATTTGAATAAAATAAAAAGAGCAGGGCTTATAACTGGTGTGGTTTTGTTGTCGCTTTATGTAATATTTTTGCTGCTGCCTGTTGTTTTGTCGCCAATATTGAATTCTTATACTCCGCAAATCGAGAGTATGATTGAAGATGCATCAGGGTTTAAGGTTAAGCTTGAGCGCCTTGGTATTGTTACAACGCCGAAATTGACGGCAGGTATTAAAATAAATCATGCCGAATTCAGCCTTCCTGACGGTGAAGAATTTCTGTCCGCGGATAATTTCAGGGCAAAATTGTCGCTTTTACCGCTTTTAATAGGCAGAATTGAGGCGGACGCAATTTCCGTCGAAAGCGTTGAGGCAACTTTGAAAGTGCGTCAGGACGGAAAATTTTTAATGGAAGAATATATGCCGCAGCCGGATCCCGATGCCGCGCCGCAAACCATGCAGCCGCTGCCTCTGGGGTTCAAATTGTCCAACAAATTGCCGGATGTTGTTATTGACGATTATATTTTGACTTTTGTTGATATGGCGTCAAAAAGTGAATATACCCTTTCCGGTCAGAATATGAAGCTTTCGGATTTTATTCTGGATAAAAAGTTTAAGTTTTCGGCAAAAGGTAATTTGTCACTTAATAATACGGAACAATTTAAGTATGATGTGAAATTGTTCAATAAGCTTATGCCGGATATTTCCTTGAATGACCTTGTTTTTAACCCTCAGCCGGAAGAAGAAAAAAAGGCGGAAGAAAATTTCGTCTTTAATTTTATGGATGTTTTTAAGGCGCTTTCCAAAACAGGGCTTACCGCAAATTTGAATACTGATTTGAAAACTTCAGGAACTTTTGATGACCCTGAAATTACGGGCAGCGCCGCAATTTCAAATCTTTCAATGCTTGTTGACGGGAAAAAACTTCCCGAAAGCAGCGTTATTTTTCTGGCAAAAGGTAAAAACGCAAAGCTGGATATGAATTTGTTTTCAGCAAATGATGAAAAGACGGTTCTCAACGGCAAATTCAGGCTCGGAAAAAATCCCGCGGCTGATATGAAATTTACCTCAAATGCCCAATTTAACAATTTGTTTAAAATTTTGAACAGTATTGCGCAGTCGTTTAATTACAATGATTTAAGAACACTTTCCGCAACGGGCGGAATTGATGCGGATTTTACGGTAAAAGCAGATAAAAAACACGTAAAATCTTCTGGCTTTTTTAAAATTCCAAACGCAAGTGTAAATTACAGGCTTTATAATGTTGCTTTGAAGAATATAAAAGCCGATATTGATTTTAATAATATGGTTAATATCAAGGATGCGGGGATTGAGGTTATGGGGCATCCTCTAAAAATTTACGGCACAATCCAAAATAACGCTGTGACTGATTTGCATATAAAGGCTGATAATATTTTGCTCAAAGGTCTTGCGGCAGCCGCAGGTCAGGTTCAGCTATTGAAAGAAAATAAGTTTAATTCCGGTGCTTTGTCGCTGGATGCCTCTTTGACGGGCAAATTGTCAAAAATTGTTCCGGCGGTTAATCTTTCCGTAAATAATCTTGATATAAAAAATATTCCTTCCAATACGCGGGTTACCATGCCTGAGGCTAAGTTTGTAATTGATACTGACGGCAAAAATTTTACGGGTGACCTGACAGCGAATGAATTGAAGGTTTCAAATCCTCTGGCTGTTCTGTCTTTGCCGGAAGCTGAGGTTATTATCGGACAAAAAGATATTGATATTAAAAAAGCGTATCTTTTGTTTAATAATTCAAGAATTGATGTGACAGGCAAAATTGCTAATTACATAAATGATAAGATGAAAATTGATATCAATGCATCGGGTTCGCTTCTTGCAAATGATATCAAATCGCTTTTTCCTAAAGAATTCATGATTAATGCCTCCGGAAAAATCCCTGTAAAAGTTTCGATTACCGGCGGTGTGAAAGATCAGAATATTAAGTTCAGCGCCTTTGCGGATCCTCAAAATTACGCGGCTATTCTTGATATAAATGAACTTAAAGGAAAAACAACTATTATTAATTCTAATATTAAGATTACGGATGACACTGCAAAATTATCGGAAACAGGAATTTTTGCGGGCAATAATCCGATTTTGACAGTAGACGGCACCGTGAATAATCTTTCTAAATCCCAAAAACTTAATTTGAGGGTATCTGTTCCGAAAAAAGTAAAAATGGCAATTCCGGGATTTAAAAATTCTTCGCTTTCCGCAAGGGGTGATATTGATGTCACGGGTACTGCCGCAGCGCCTTATCTGAAAGGGCTTGTCAGCGTTGCGGATATTTCAATCCCCGATATGGCGCTTACTATGACTAATCTTGTTGCAAATCTTAACGGCCCTGTTTTGAAAGGTAATGCGACTCTCCAGAATTTCAAATCCGGCGGAATTGTTGCGGATAACATTGCAACATCGTTTTTATTGAAAAATTACAGTGTGTTTTATCTGAATAATCTTGTGGCGGATGCTTTTGACGGAAAAATTTCAGGTAATATTTCCTACGGTATAAATGACGGCAAAATTACGGTCAAAATGTCTGGTTCGGATATGAATGCCGTAAAAACTATAGATGGTGCTGCAGGAATTAAGAATGCGTTATCCGGAACTCTCGCCTTTGACGCTGATATTGCGACTAAAGGTACATCCGATGTCGATATGATGAAAAATCTGACGGGTTCTGCGTCATTCAGCATTAATAACGGCAAATTCCTGAATGTGGGGCGCTTTGATACATTATTGTATGCGCAAAATATTCTCGGAAACGCTATTTTAAAAGCTGCTGTGACCTCGGTTACATCACTTCCGATTATTCAAAATACGGCAGAATTCAAAACCATTAACGGAAATCTTAAATTCAAAAACGGCTGGGCAGACATTGAGCCGATTACGACAACAGGGCCTTTGATGGCTTATTATATAACGGGCCGCTATAATTTGTTGAACGGCACTACAAATGTTGTTGTACTCGGGCGTTTGGATGAAAAAGTTGTGACGGTTCTGGGGCCTCTCGGTGATTTATCGGTTGATAAATTAACGTCTTACATACCGAAATTCGGCGCATTAACGGCTGTTTTGATAGATTCCATGACAACGGATCCGGAAAAAGAAAATACTGCCAATATTCCTGCGCTTTCAACAGGCAGCACAAGCTATAAAGATTTTAAGGTCGAGTTTAACGGCGGTTTGGACAGCACATCGTCGGTTAAATCCTTCAAGTGGCTTTCTCACTGCGATACATCGGCAATTGATGTGAACAGTGATTTCGAAAACGCAAAAGAAGCTATTAAAAATACTGTAGAAGATACAAAACAGCAGCTTCTGGACGCTAAAGAAGGTTTGAAAAATCTCTTTAAGTTCTAGAGGATGCAGGCAAGCACCATAAGGATAAGGGTTCCTATCTGCATTGCGGTTGCCATGTTCTGGGTGAATTTGTTGTTGTCGTATTTGGCGGAACTTTTTTGCGCGCGGTAAGCGCTTGCAATTCTTTCCGCACGCGTTTTATCATCATCCTGTGCAAAATTAGTTCCGAACATGGCGTATTCGAGCCGCGAAAGTCTTTTATCCATTGATTCGTCTTTGAATGACTGATTTAATATTGCATTTTCAACGGTTGATATGTTTGCCTTTTTTGTCGGGAAAAAACTGCTTTTTTTCGGGTGCATTGCGTTATATGCGTCGTAATCAAACTGATTCGGCGATTCGTAACGGTCAAGGTGATAGTTTCTGTCAAGCGTAATGGCATCTTCATCATCATAAAAATCATTTGAGGATTGCGCTATTGCATTATCCATAAAGCTTGACGGTTTTAATTCGGCTTTAAGTCTGTCCGTTCTCGACGCCAAATCGTCATTGAACGTTTGTCCGAAAGTTTTTTCTTCAAGCGCGGAAAGCCTTGATTTTATCTCCTTTTCCGGAAATTTTTTATTAAAAACCCGCATTTCTAATTCATCCACCGCGGGGTATTGTATATTTGCATCTGCTATAGGAACTTCCTCAACCCAATCGTCGCTTTCATCATGGAAAGTATCTTCTTTCGGTGTAATTTCCTGTCCTATAAGGTCTGCTGACAAATCTTTTTTTAATTTTGTGATACGCTGCCCCACATCTCCGCCGGAAGATGTTCCGTAGACGCTTTCTTCAATTCTGGCAAGCCGTGACGAGTCATCTTCACCGTCGTATTGAAAACCGTAAAGCACGTTCTCAATCTTTCCGAGTGTCGGCGTATATGTGCCGGCTTCAGCATAAATGTTAACAGTAAAAAATATTACCGCAAGAATTATATATTTTTTCATATTCACTCCTTAAAATCAGGATAGAATTATTTAAGATTGAATTCTATCCTACATTTCAGGAGTTTGGAAAAAATAAAAAACGGACGTTTCGGTTTACAACAAAAGCACTAAATCCAAAAATAATATAGGACTTTTTGCTTAGCCTCTGCTGTATCCGATGCGTGTTCTTTTGCGTTCTTCTTTGTAATTGTCTTCTTTAATCTTAAGGTTCTGGTTGTTTTCTATTGCGTCGTAAAAATCTTCTTTAACAATATTACGCCTGTGGTCTTTTCGGGCTCTGTCAGAGGCTTTATCAGCAAGGATTACGATTGCGCTTGTCGGAAAACCGTCCAATTTTTCGGCAATTTCTTTTAAATCATTCGGATTTGAGGCCAGCGGAACACCTTTGAGCCATTTGTTTAACGTCTTTTTCAAAACTTCTTCACGTGTTTCATCATCCGGCATTCCGATATAAACCTGTGCATCAAACCTGCGTTTGATTGCGTCATCTACTATATCGTATTTATTCGTTGCGCCGAGGACTATGACATTTCTGTCTCTTGCGGTTTCAATCAGGTTTAAAAGCGTGCTCATCTGTTTCAAATCCTCGCTTGTTGCCTCGCCGTCCCTTCCTTTTGCCAGCCCGTCTATTTCATCTATGAATAAAAAGCATGGTGTATCAAGCATTTGCGCGCATTCGGCAACATAGTTAAATACGGCTTCATAATTCTTAGAGGTCTGGTTTATATAGGACGAACCGGCTTTGCTGACTTTTAATTTAAACAACGGGATTTCGGATTCCACTGAAAGTGCTTCCACAATTGAAGTTTTTCCGCATCCCGGAGGCCCGTAGAGCATAATCCCTCGCGGTGAGCGTTTGCCGTATTCCGCAAAATCCTGTTTTGCTTCCTCAGGGTGGGTTGCCGGATAAATTATTTTGTCATAAAGTTCGCCCTTGAGTTCGTGCATCCCTCCGAGACTTTCAAACCCTTTGGGGCTTGAAAATGTGGGTTGAAATCTTTCCACAATCTCGGGAGTTTCGGCTATTTTGCTGATTACGTTTGTTATTTTGTCCGATTTGGTAATTGGTTTTGCCTCAGTTTTTGAATTTTGATTAATAAAAAACTGTACATCTTCGTCATCTGAAAAAACATCTTCTGATATAAATATTGCAAATTCGTCAGCCGCGACCTTTTGCCACGGTATATCTTCAGGGTCGTAATTTTTGGGCACTTCATTTAAATAAGACTTTTGTTCTCTTTTAGGGTAATTTAATTCGGGATATTTGATGTCAACCAGTTCCATAAGCGTATATTTAGGCGAAAGAAATGCGTTCAAAAAGTCATCTTCTTCCGTTTCATCTTTGCTTGTGCGGATTAATTCTTCCGTGCTGTTGCAGTAGTTATTGAGATTTCTTATGGTATTTGCCATTTCATCATCCGGCGCTGCAGTGTCCAGCTTCTGATTAAGCTGTTTATTTAATCTCTTATTATATCCGAATGTTGGTGCATAACTTATTTTTTGTATACGCATTTTATACCCCTTTTTTTATTTTAAATCAGGGCATGGAATTTTTTGCCGTAGTTTTGGTGTAATCTTTACAATTAGTAATTATTTATGAGCCTTAAGTGCGGCAAGTTCATCCTGATAAGGCGAAATTGCAGTGATTTTTTCGATAATTTCCGGCATTTTTTCACAAACGTAATCAATTTCTTTTTCTGTCGTAAATCTGCTCAATGAAAACCTTATGCTGCCGTGGATTGCGGTAAACGGAACATTCATTGCTCTTAAAACATGGCTCGGCTCTAAAGAGCCTGATGTACAGGCGCTGCCTGAACTTGCGCAGATTCCCAAATCACTCATGTGTAATAAAATCAGTTCGCCTTCAACGTATTCAAACCCTATGTTGGTTGTATTCGGAACTCTGTTGGAAACGCCTGTATTGAGTCTGGAATTGTATATATTTTTCAAAATATTTTTCTCAAGTTTATCTCTCAGACGTTTAACTTCAGTCAATTCGTATTTCAATCCGTCCATTGCAAGTTCAGCGGCTTTTGCCATACCTGCTATATATGGCACGTTTTCCGTACCTGCGCGTTTGCCGCGTTCCTGATGACCTCCGACGATTAGGGGTGTGATAAGTGTTTTTGAATTTACGTACAATGCTCCGACGCCTTTTGGTGCGTGGAATTTGTGACCTGAAATTCCGAGTAAATCAATTCCGTTTTCCTGTACGTCAAGAGGAATTTTTCCCGCAGCCTGAACAGCGTCTACGAAAAATTTTGTATCAGGGCTTTTTGATTTTATAATTTCGGAAATCTTTTTAATCGGGAAAATAACCCCTGTTTCGTTGTTAGCCCACATAACGGATACCAGCGCCGTATCAGTGGTGATTGCGGCTTCTAATTGTTCCAAGTCCAAGTCGCCGTTTGAATTTACGCCTATATAGTCAACTTTGTATCCCTGTTTTTCAAGTGTTTGATAAAGATTCAAAACGCACGGGTGTTCAACTTTTGTGGTTATAATGTGTTTTTTTGATTTGTTGTAGTTTAAAACGCCTTTTATTGCGGTATTGGCGCTTTCTGAGCCGCAGGAGGTGAAAATAATTTCTTTTTCGTCTTTTGCGTTTAAAAAGTCTTTCAAAACTCCTCTTGCTTCTTTGAGCGCATTTGAGGCTTTTTTGCTGAAATTATACATGCTTGACGGGTTTGCGTATTCTTCTTTGAAATACGGCATCATAGCGTCAAGAACACGTTCATCTATTTTTGTTGTTGCGTTGTTGTCTAAATATATCATACTTCTATAACCTCAATATCTTCATCCAGTGCGGTTTTAAGCGTCTGTTCCACAAACCTTTTTATTGTCAGGGTTGCATTTTTGCAGGAGGAACATTTGCCGTGAAGTTTTACGTAAATTTTGTTGTCCTGTATGTCAACAAGGTTAATGTCTCCGCCGTCTTTTTGGAGTTCGGGGGAGATTTGGGTTTCAATTATGTTGTTTATTTTCAAAATTCTCTGCGTCGGCGAAAGTTTGGGTTCTGATTTTTCTTTTGCATAATATGTGTCGATTATGTCTTGAATAAGCCCTTTGCATTTGCCGCAGGCACCGCCGGCTTTTGTGTAGTTTGTAACTTCTTCAACTGTTTTGAGTCCGTTTTGTTTAATTGCGTCCCAAATGAGATTTTCTGTTACGTTGAAGCAGGTACAGACGATTTTTTCCGGCTTTTCAGGTTCTCTTAAATCATCCAGATCCTGATAGTCGCCCCAATTTTTCAGAGCATCTTCAAGCGCTTCATAGCCCATAACCGAGCAGTGCATCTTCTCCGGCGGCAGTCCGCCCAATTCATCGGCAATGTCTTTGTTGGTAATCTTTCTGACTTCGTCTACTGATTTTCCGATAATCATTTCGGTTAAAATACTTGAACTTGCAACGGCAGAGCCGCATCCGAAGGTCTGAAATTTTGCATCGGTTACGATATTATCTTTTATCTTTAAATATATTTTTAACTGGTCACCGCAGGTTAGAGAGCCGGCGCTTCCGATTGCGTCCGCGTCATCAATTTTCCCGACATTTCTCGGGTTTCTGTAGTGATCCATTACTTTTTCCGAATAATCCCACATAGTTTTTTCTCCATACTAAAATTGTAGCTCAAAAAATTTTAGTTTTAAAGTTAATTAATATAATTTTAATGTTTTAAAGACGTTAGGTCGATAGGATGATAAGACGTTAAGTCGCTAAGACGTTAAGTCGTTAAGTTCATTTCATCAATCAGTAGCGTACATATCCCAAATAGATTTTATTAAAGAACTTAACGTCTCATCGTCTTATCGACTTATTATCCCCTTCCCATCGAGGAATACTTTTGCACCGTATGGCAGGGTAATTTTTTGAGCTCCGTGCGTAATCTTAAACCCGCCGATTACAGGTATGTTAAGTTTTTCACCGATTTCTTTAAATAATTCATCAAGCCGTTCGGGGTTGTCGACTTCCAAAAAATCACCGGGGATAAACCCTTTGATATTTCGGGTGAATTTATCAATATTAATCAATTGTGTTAGCATTTTATCGATTTTGTATGCGGGTTCGTTCAAATCTTCCGCAAAAAATATAAAATCTTCATCCGGTATAAAATCCTGTCCGCAAAGCGATACAAGGGTCGCGAGATTTCCTCCCCACAAAATTCCCTCTGCACTGCCGGATTTGTAAATCTTCGGCGTGTCAGGCTTAAACATTAATTCATCTGCGGTGACGGCATTAAAAAACGATTGTACGGTGAATTTGTCGGGATTTTCCGCCCCGAAATCACCTGATGCCATTGGACCGTGAAATGTCATAAGATTTGATTTTTTCAAAAACATTGCGCAGAGCGCCGTAATATCAGAATACCCGCAGAAAATTTTCGGATTTTCGCGGATTAAATCGTAATCAATCTTTTTGATAAGCCTTATTGCGCCATAGCCCCCGCGCATACAGATTATGGCATTGATTTCGGGAGTTTTGAAGAATCGGTGAAGTTCTCCAAGCCTTTTTTCGTCCTCTCCCGCCATACCGTGAAATTCTTCAAATGCATTATCGCTCAAAATAACATTATAGCCGAGTGTTTCAAAAAAAATTCTCGCGCGTAATATGCTTTCTTTATCCTCTATAGCGCCTGAGGTTGCAAGAATTCCGATTGTGTCGCCTTTTTTTAAT
>CALVER010000028.1 GCA_944326625.1 Candidatus Gastranaerophilales bacterium
GTCATTGCGAGGCCGAGCGAAGCGAGGCCGTGGCAATCGCAAAGTTGTGAAACAGTAACATGTAATAGGAAAACTGTGGCAATCGCAAGGTTGTGAAATATGTAATGGCAAGACTGAGGTAATTTCAAAGTCGTTGGAATTGAATGAGATTACCACGTCCTCTGCACACTCCTCGTAATGACATGAAAATTATTGTGTCATCCCAAAATATCTTTGGGATGACAATATATTTAATATGACTTCAGCGGGTGGCGGTTGTTTATCCCCAGCCTTTATTTATACGAATTTTGGTTTTATTATTTTTTCGTTTTATTTTAACGCGGACGAGTTTAAGCAAGTTGTAGGTTTTAACCTGTGTCATGACTTCATCAAGCGGAGCATTATGGCTTTTCAGGAAGTTTTTGACGTATTCGATTGCTTTTTGGTAATCTTCAGCGTTCCCTTTGCTGTGTATAATGGAATTTTTCCGGCTGAAGTAATAGTAATTTGTTCCGGGCACTGTAACCAGTTTATTGAGATAATAGAGTGCCTGTGCGGTATAGATTATGTCTTCATAGTTCATGCCGTGTTCAAACCGTAAATTATTTTTCTTAACCGCATCAGTTTTGTAGATTTTATTACAGGTGTATGAAAAATCGGGTGCATTACAGAGTTTCAATTTTTCAATAAAGTTGTCGGATATGCGGGTTTCGTTAAAATTGAAGAATTTCCGTATTTTGCCGTGTTTTACACGAACCATATCAGCGGCGGCAATATCAGCGGAATACTGTTTCGCGGTTGTATAGAGCTTTTCATAAAAATCCGCGTCGACCCAGTCGTCGGAATCCACAAATCCAATGTATTCGCCTTTTGCAATTTCGACACCGTTATTTCTGGCGGCTGAAACTCCTTGATTAGATTGCGTTATGACCTTCACGCGGCTGTCTTTTTTGGAATATTTTTCAAGAATTTCACCGGAGGAATCCGTTGACCCGTCGTTTATACAGATAATTTCAATATCCTTAAGAGTTTGGTTAATCAGACTGTCAAGGCATTTCGGCAGATATTCTTCGACATTATACACCGGTACTATTACTGAAATTTTAATCATCACTTCTCCAGACAAATATATTCTATAATGAAAATTATAATTTGCAAACCTTTGTTACAAAAGATTTTTAAGACTGTCAGGATTACATTGTTGACACATTTTGGAAAATATTTTAATATAAGATTAGATTAGAAGAGTTGGAGCGGGATATGAAGTTAAAAGTAACGCGAAAAAGGGTTGCGATAGTTATATTACTTGTAATTATCGTGCCGATAATTTATAACAAAATCAGCGGAAAGATTGCGGCCGTAATTCAGGCGAAGTTAAACAGCATACCGAAAGAGGTTGTTGTAGACACTCCGCATACAAAAGACGTATTTATAAGTGCGGAGGCAACGGGAAGGGTTGAGGCAAAGTATTCGGTTGACGTTATAGCGCGCGTTCCGGGGTTTTTGATTAAAAAATTCTTCAAGGAAGGCGATTTTGTAAAAAAAGGCCAGATGCTTTTTCAGATTGACCCGAGGGAGTATCAAATCGAGGTTAACAATGCGCGTGCAACGGTTAACCAGTACAGCGCGCTTTTGACAAACGCTCAGCAGGAATTGGACAGGGCAAACGCACTTATCAAGGAGGATTTGATAAGCAGATCCGACGTTGACCAGAGCCTTGCGACAAGAAACCAGAACAGAGCGCTTCTTGAGGCGGCAAGACAGCAGTATGAACTTGCAAAAGTTAATTTGAGCTATACAAATATAAAATCCCCGATTGACGGCAGAATAGGCAAGGTTAATATTACGGAAGGCAATTACGTCACGGCAACTTCGGGTTCTCTGGTTAATATTTCCAGCACAAACCCCGTTTATATCGCGTTCAGCCTGAAAGGCGACGATTTTGTCAAGCTTTTGCAAGCCAGTAACCGCTATAAAGATGTTCAGGTTCAGGCACAGTTTGACGGCGGTGAATGGTATGACAAAACAGGCACGGTGGACTTTGTGGATAACCAGATTGATAAAGATTCCGGCTCTATCAGCATGAGAGCGGTTTTTGAAAACGAAAAAGGCTGGCTTGTCCCCGGAAATTACATGAAAGTTAAATTAATCGCTCCGAAAATGGTTCAATATATGACAATCCCGCAGGCCTGCACAAAAGGCGACCCGATGAGCGGGTATTACGTGTGGGTTGTTCAGGATAACAAGGCCGTAAGACGCGATATAAAAGTTGCTGACAGTATTGACAATAACTGGGTTGTAACCGACGGACTTCAGCCGGATGACGTGGTTGTTGTCTCAGGTATCCAGAATATTGCGGCTGAGGGGCAGAGATTAAAGATTATTGACAATGAAGAATACCAAAAAACCTTAAAGGCAGATAATGAAAAAAATATTAGATAAGGCAAAATTATACTTTTTCATACAAAAACCGCGTTTTGCACTGGTAATTTCAGTGTGTATCGTGATAATGGGTTTGATTTCCATGTCAACATTAAAACAGGAAAACTACCCTGATGTAACCCCGCCGCAGGTAAGGGTTTCGGCATCATACGCGGGCGCTAACGCCGAGGTTATTGAATCTTCCATTGCAACGGTTCTGGAAAACAAATTGAACGGTGTTGAAGATTTGTCCTATATGACGTCAACCTCCTCCGACGGTTCTTATTCACTCACCATGTATTTCAAAGTCGGCTCTGACAGAAACATAAACCTTATGAACGTCCAGAACAGAATTCAGCAGGTTCTTTCGCAATTGCCGGAAGAAGTTCAGCGGACGGGCGTTACGGCACTGAGCAGAACATCAGGCTCAGGCGCCATAATTTTGAATATGAGACCTGTTAAAGGTAACTGGTCACAGCTTGACATGACAAATTACGGGTCAATTTACATAAAAGATGAACTCAAACGTGTTGAAGGGGTTGCGGATATTGACGTATTCGGATCCGGCGATTATTCAATGAGAATTTGGCTTGACCCTGAAAAAATGGCGGGTCTGAACATATCGACAACCGAGGTTAAAAACGCAATTGTCGCGCAAAACACCCAGGTTACGGCGGGTTCTCTCGGTGCAAGACCGACGGACGACGAGCAGGCTCTCCAGCTTACTTTAAAATCAAAAGGGCGGCTTTCGGAAGTTAAAGAATTTGAAAATATTATAATCCGTTCAAATATGGACGGAAGTAAAGTTCGGCTTAAAGATATTGCGCGGGTTGAACTCGGAGCGGATTCTTATTCAAGACTCGGTACGGTTAACGGCAAACCTGCCGCGCTTATTATGGTTTCGCAATTGTCCGACGCAAATATTTTGAATTTGTCAAAAGCGGTTAAACAAAAAATTGCGGACTTGAATTCAAGACTTGACAACGGGCTTCAAATTCAGGTTATAAAAGACGATTCAGATTATATCCACGAATCCATGAAAGAAGTTGAATTTACAATTCTTTTGACGGGTTTAATCGTTGTGGTTATCATATTTTTATTTCTCGGGGATGCAATGGCGACGCTTGTGCCGTGTGTTACAATCCCTGTGTCGCTTATAGGCACGTTTGTTGCGCTAAAAGCTTTGAATATGAGTATAAACCTTCTGTCACTGTTTGCGCTGGTACTTGCGGTCGGTGTTGTAGTTGACGACGCAATTGTAGTTATAGAAAACGTAAAACGCCACCTTGAGGAAGGCAAATCCGCGGTGGTTGCAACGCAATTAACCATGCAGGAGGTGGGTTCCGCACTTGTTGCAATGGCATTAGTTTTGATGGCGGTATTTGTTCCGATTATATTTATGGGCGGCATGACGGGAGTTATGTATAAGCAGTTTGCCGTATGTATCGCGGTATCAATTGCTGTTTCGGCTGTGTGCGCGCTGACTTTGTCGCCTGCTATGTGCTCGCATTTTCTCGGGCAGGAAAAATCCGATAAACCTAAAATTTCAAAGTCCGAATTTGTAAACCATATCAGACATATTATCGGCAGAATTAACCAAAAAACAGCGGTTGTGGTGGAAGATTTCAACAAATTTTTTGCAAAAGCCGAAGATTTTTATATTGAATACGTGAACAAATTTGTACATGATAAAAAAGCCACGATAATATTGTATTTAGCGCTTGTAGTGCTGACGCTTGTTTCGTTCAAGCTTGTGCCGACGGGGTTCATACCTGATGAAGATCAGGGGGTATTGCTTGCAAGTATAACTCTGCCTGACGGTGCGTCGCTTGCCAGAACCGAAGAAGTCGGCATGCGTTTTGTTGAACAGATAAGGGATTTTGACGGAGTTGACGAAGAAAAACTTATGGTGTTCGGCGGAAACGGCGCCACAAACAGTGCAACCGCGATTATTTCGCTGGATGATTACGCGGAAAGAAAAGTCACTGCAATTGATTGGATCAAGCGTAAAATTCAGGGGCGTCCGACTGATTTGTCGCACACGGCAATATTGAAAAAAGTCAGAGGGGTTGCGGCAAATATAAAAGAAGCGTCAATCGTTGTATTTTCACCGCCTGCGATTATGGGTATGAGTATGATGGGCGGGTTTGAATTCCAGATGCTTTCCCGCGGCGAATACACTTCACAGGAGCTGGAAGCATGGGCAGGAAAGCTTATTGCGGCCGCAAATCAGGATCCGTCACTTTCCAGCGTTTATACAACTTTCCAGGCTAATGTTCCGCAATATACCCTTGAAATCGACTATGAAAAAGCAATGGCGCAGAGCGTTGATTTGCAGGAATTGTACTCAACGCTTTCGTCAATGCTCGGAAGTTATTACGTAAACGACTTTAACAAATATGACAGGGTATTTAAAGTTCAAATGCAGGCTGAAAGCGACTTCAGAAACAGAGCGTCCGATTTGTCCGGAATTTACGTAAAGAATACAAACGGGGTCATGGTGCCCATACTTTCGCTTGTAAAATTAAAACAAACAATCGGTACAGCCTCAATTACGAGATATAACCTGTATCCGTCCGTACAAATTCAAGGCCAGCAGGCGGCGGGCAAAAGTTCCGGCGAAGCTATGAGTGCCATGGAAGCTGTTGCAAGACGCGTTTTGCCGTCTGATATTACTTACGACTGGTCGGGAACATCAGCGCAGGAGCGTGAAGCTTCCGGACAAACCGTTGTGATTATTACAATGGCGTTAATTTTCGTTTATTTGTTCCTTGTCGCGCTTTACGAAAGCTACTCAATACCTGTTGCGGTTCTTTTAATCTCGCCGATTGCGGCGCTGGGCGCCCTGATATTCCAGATGATGATTAACCAGTCATTTGATATTTATTCACAGGTCGGGATGATTACACTTATAGGTCTTGCGGCAAAACAGTCCATTTTGATTGTCGAATTTGCAAAAGAAGAGCACGAAAAATACGGACTTTCTGTTAAAGAAGCTGCTGTTAAGGCGGCAAAATTAAGGTTCCGTGCGATTATGATGACGGAAATCGCGTTTATCCTCGGTGTTTTGCCGATGCTCTTTGCCTCCGGCGCGGGTGCTAATTCAAGAATTTCGGTCGGATCAACCGTATTCGGCGGTATGGTTGCGGCAGCAACTATCGGTGCTGTTTTAACGCCGGCGTTTTACGTTATTATTCAGGAATTTGTCGATAAATTCCCGCACAAAGAAATTACCGAAAAAGATTTGGAGTATGTGGAAAAATGAAAAAGATTTTCAGCATAATTTTAATAATAATGTTTGTCACGGCAAATTCGGCAAGCGCCCTGTCTTTTAAGAAAAAAGCCAAAGCTCCCGCGCCTGCCCAAACTCAAGCCGTTCAGACAAACACAACGACTGAGGCCGACAGCGCTAAAGTTGCTTTTTTCAAAAAGAAAAAGCAGAAAAAAATCCAAATAGTTGAACCGGAAACCAAAAAGGTTAACTGGCGTCATGAGCGCAAAAAAAATGCCGACAATGCCAAAACTAAAAAGGAAACTTCAAAAGAAGCCGAGGGCATGTATGAAACAAAATTTCCGGTAATTGACAGCCGAATTGAATACACGGATATGAACGGCGAAGTCACGCTTGCCGACTGTATTAAGCTCGCAATTACCCATAACCCCACAATTATGTCCGCAATCAGCAATGCTGAAATCTATAAAACCCGCATCGGGCAGGCATGGTCAAATTATTTCCCGACACTCGGCGCGGGCGTCAGCTATTCAAGAAATGACATGCTGATGACCATGAACAGAGGCGGCGCATTCTCTAGCATGATGAACAGACGCTATGATTTGTATTATACCCCGACGCTTTCAGCGAACATGCTTTTGTTTGATTTCGGAAAAACCAAAGCCAGCGCCGATATGGCAACCAGAAGTTACGAAGCCTCCAGATATGATGCGGAAACCAGCATTGAGCAGGTAATTTATAACGTAAAAGTGGCTTATTATAACGTTGTTTTTGCCGAAATTCAAAAAACGGTTTACGAAGACACGGTTCAGGACTATGAATTGCAGCTGAAACAGGCTCGTGCATACTATGAAATCGGTAAAAAAGCCAAAATCGACGTCACAACTGCCGAATACAACCTAGGAAACGCAAAAGTAAACCTGATTAAAGCAAAAAACACTCTTGAACTTGCAGGTGTTCAGCTCGCAAACGCCGTTGGTATCCCTGAATTGGAACAGGTTGTTTTGAAAGACAAATTGAATACAAAGGTTTATGACGTTAATTTTGAGGATTTGTTGAAAACCGCCGAAGAATCCCGTCCCGCGCTTCTTGCCGCTAAAAAATTAATGGATGCGGCTGAATTGAGCGTCCGTGCGGTTAAAAGGTCTTTCACGCCTGATTTGACGGCTTTTGGGTCTTATCAAAACGGCGGCGCAAAGATGGATATGGATTACGGCTATCAACTGGGCGTCCAGCTTAATTATACCAACCTTAACCTTATGCTTCTGAAAAAACAGGTGGATGAGGCTAAAGCAACTTACAAAAAGTACGTTGCGGATTACGAACAGCAAAAGCAAAATGTCTATCTTGAAGTCAAAAGCGCTTTCATAAGCCTTTTGAACTCCCGTGACAGCCTTGATGTTGCAAAACTCGCTCTCCAGCAGGCAAAAGAACAACAGTATCAAGCTTTCAGACGTTATCAGGTCGGTTTGGGCAACGCTATCGAATTTAAAGATGCCGAAAATACTTATCTGAACGCTCAATTGAGCTACTATTCAAACCTTCTCGAATATAACGTAAATGCGGCCGAGCTCGAACGTGTTGTCGGCGCGCCCGTTAAAGAATCCGAAGTCGAATTGTAGGTTTGACATTTAATTTTTTGTGATAAAATATATATGTAATGTTCCCGGATCGTCTAGCGGCAGGACTGAAGATTCTGGCTCTTCCAACGGTGGTTCGAATCCATCTCCGGGAAATTTTTTATTAGTTGTTTTTTATGTTTAAGCGTCCGATTTCCCGGAGAGTTATTTATATTTGTCATGTCATTGCGAGGTGCCAAAGCGTGAGCGAGCAGAGGCTGGAGGGCTTTGCGAAGGCAAAGACCGCAACGCCGTTTATTGCGAGCGAACAAGAGAGGCACGACAACACACTGAACATTGGTGATACTTGCCATGTCACCCTGAACTTGTTTCAGGGTCTTGTAACTGTGACGTAAGGAAAAGCCCCTCTCCCGTCACTGCGTGACACCCTCTCCCCCCAGGGGGCGAGGGGTGCCAAAGGCACGATAGGAAAACTGTGGCAAACGCAAAGTCGTTGGAGTTTAATGAGATTACCACGTCGTGTGCTGCGCACACTCCTCGTAATGACAGAGAAACGTCATCCCGGACTTGTTCCGGGATCTTATTGCTGCCCCCTCTCCCTAACCCTCTCCCGTAGGGCGAGGGAACAAAAGGTACGACAACAGCCATGTCACCCTGAACTTGTTTCAGGGTCTTGCAATCGTGACGAATAGAATGCCCCCCACCCTAACCCTCCCCCTCAAGTGGGGAGGGAACCGAAAGTATGTCACCCTGAACTTTGCAAAGCGAACCAACGAGGCACGAGTTGTGTGAGCCTGCATCCGTCGGCGAAGCCGTTAGGTGTTTCAGGATCTTATTTTCTCTTTTAGATCCCGCAATAAATGCGGGATGACATTTTGTTATAAGCCCCTCACCATTATTCTTTTCCAAGGGTGCGAGGGTAATATTGACTTAACGTCTTACGGAAGTTTTTCTTGTAATTACAATCATGACGCCGCAAAGCACAAAGCATATCCCCGCCGCAATCCGGAAAGTCATTTCTTCGTGGAAAAATATTATTCCGAAAAATATTGCGGTCAAAGGTTCCAGCGCCCCTAATATTGCGGTTTTTGTCGACCCGATTAATTTTATGGCAATATTTATGGTTTCTATGGAAATTACCGTCGGAAATATCGCAAGCCCCGCCGCGCACAGCCACATATATGGTTCCGTTAAAATCTGCAGTTCCGTGCAGAATTTCAGGTTGCAAATATACACAAAAAGCCCGAAAAGCATTACGTAAAAATTTAATTTATCAGGCTTAACATGCCGGATTGATTTGAGGTTTTTGACGCCTACTATATAAAGCGCGTACAAAAGCGCTGACAAAAGCACAACGCCTACGCCTTTGAGGTTCAGGGTGACGCCCGATTTGCCGCTGTAGAGAAGAAATATCCCCAAAAATGTCAATAATATCGCATAAATTATCCTAAGGCTTATTTTTTCTTTGTAAAAAATTGCCATAATTACAGCAACGATTGTCGGATAGATAAAAAGTATTGTGCAGGCAATTCCCGCCTCAATGTACTTAAATGCTTCAAAAAGCGTCAGGCTTGAAAGCGAAAACATTAACCCGAGCGCCAGAAGTGTTATAAATTCCGCAAAATTCACCCGCAAATCAATTTTTTTGACAAGTTTTATCCATAATCCGTAAATCAAAACAGCCGCGGCATATCTGTAAAAAAGTATTGAGTTAACCCCTATCCCGTTATGGAGGAGCGGCAGACCGAATAAAGGGTTTGTGCCGTAGCTTGTAGATGCAATTATGCCGTTTAAAATTCCGGCTGTGTGCCTTTTCATACTCTCTCCGTTATTGCGTGTTTTTATAAGCGCGTTTTACGCAAAGTTTGTCATGTAGTAATTTGCGGGATATGAGTGCGCGAGTTCTTTGTTAACCTCAACGACTTCTTCGTTCATGTGCTTATTTGCGTAATTTTCGTCGATAACCGGAAGTTTGTCCGCCTGCTCCTGAGTTTTAATCACTTCTCCTGCGGGAACGTAGCGGTTCGGGGCGACTTTTACGCCGATAACTTTTGCCGCGGGTTCAATTACAACGTTGTCACCGATTTCGGATTTGTAAACAAAAGACTGCATGCCTGCAAACACGTTGTTGCCGATTTTAGCGGGGCCGTGAACCTGTGCCTGATGCGCAAGGCTTGTGTTTTCGCCGATATAAACCGAAAATTCCCTGTTATCGTGGGTTACTCTGCCGTGTTTAAGGCCGTGGATTACAACGCCGTCTTGAACATTTGTACCTTTGCCGATATATATCGGGGTGCCTTCGTCACCTCTGATTGACGCAAAAGGCGCAACGTTAACGTCGGGTGAGATTATAACCTGCCCGATTACGCTTGCCTGCGGATGGATTGCCGTATTCGGCATAATGTTCGGTAAGCGTTTTTGCGGGGTGAAGCTTGTCACAGGGTTCGGCATTATGTTTTTCGGGTACATTAATACTGGCTGCATGTCTTTTTTCCTTTCATCTTGTTTATATAAATGTTCCTGAAAATTTTTTTTGCTGTTTAGCGGCGGCTGCGTGAGAGCAGTACCATTAAAACCGACAAATCAGCGGGTTTTACTCCTCCTATGCGGGAAGCCTGTCCGATTGTTTTTGGGCGGACTTTGGCAAGTTTGTCGCGGGTTTCTGTGGAAATGTATTTGATTTCAGAGTAGTCAATATCGTCCGGTATTCTGAAATTTTCAAGCTTGGCTTCCTGTTCAGCCTGTAATTTTTGGCGTTCGATATAGCCGTCATATTTGATTAAAATTTCGGCAGGCTCCCAGACATCCCGCGGAAGATTTAGTTCTGCAGTTGCTTTATCAACTTCTTTTAAAACTTTGTAATTAATGCCCGGGCGTTTTAAGAGTTCTGCGAGTTTCATTCCGCGTTCCATATTTTCGCCGTATTTTGCAAGAATTTCGTTTACTTCGTTTGTTGCTGAAAGTTTTGCCTCACCAAGCCTTACGAGCTCACGTTGAATAGTTTCCTGCTTATCTTTGAATATTTTATACTGCTTGTCGTCAATCAAACCGATTTTATATCCTGTTTCGGTTAATCTTGCGTCTGCATTGTCCTGCCGCAGCAAGAGTCTGTGTTCGGAACGTGAAGTCAGCATTCTGTAAGGTTCTTCAATATCTTTTGTAACCAGATCATCAATCAGGGTTCCGATATAAGAGGACATTCTTGAAAGTTCAAGCATTTCGGAGTTATTAAGGTAGTTTACGGCATTAATTCCGGCGATCAAGCCTTGCGCCGCAGCTTCTTCATAGCCGCTTGTTCCGTTAATTTGTCCGCCGAGGAAAAGCCCTTTAATTTTTTTAGACATCAGAGAATGCGTTGTCTGAATTGCGGGTACATAGTCGTATTCAACTGCATAAGCGGGTTTTATCACGTGGGCATGTTCAAGACCGGGGAGAGTTCTGAGCATTTGTATCTGAACATCTGCCGGCAGGCTGCTTGAAAATCCCTGAATATAAACCTCATAAGTTCCCAGCCCTTCGGGTTCGATAAAGATGTGGTGCGAAGGGTTTTCGGCAAATCTTACGACTTTGTCTTCGATAGACGGGCAGTATCTGGGGCCCGTACCGTGGATTAAGCCCTGAAACATCGGCGATTTATCGAGGTTTGCGCGGATAATTTCGTGGGTTTGTTCATTTGTTCTTGTCAAATAGCACGGATACTGCGGCCGGATTGGTCTGTTGGGTTTGAATGAATAAAATCTTAATTCTTCATCGCCGGGCTGGATTGTCATTTTTGAGTAATCTATTGTGCGCTTGTCTACGCGGCAAGGGGTTCCGGTTTTTAATTTTTTGGTTTCAATCCCCAATTTATGCAGTGAATCCGAAAGCCCGATTGCGGCTTTTTCGCCTAATCTTCCGGCGCTGTAGGAACGCAGGCCTACCCAGATTTTCCCTTCCAGAGATGTTCCTGTTGTCAAAACTATTGCGCGAGCTGAATATTCTATACCGAATTCGTCGACTGCTCCGCATACTTCCCCGTCTTTGGTTAGAATTTCGGTTATGCAGCACTGTTTCAGGTAAATATTATCGGTATTTTCAATAATATTCCGCATATATGCCATGTATTCTTTTTTGTCGGATTGGGCACGGAGTGCCTGAACTGCCGGACCTTTTGAAGAATTAAGCATTTTCATCTGCAAATAAGTCGCGTCGGCCGCTTCGCCCATGACTCCGCCCAGTGCGTCTATTTCGCGCACAAGCGTTGATTTTGCCGGGCCGCCTATTGCCGGATTGCATGGCATAAGCGCTATGTTTTCTATGTCCAGCGTGCACAATAAAACCCTGCTCCCCAGCCTTGCTGCCGCAATTGCCGCCTCGCATCCCGCGTGCCCCGCTCCTACTATTATTATGTCAAATTTGTTTTTTAGGTAGTCCATAGGTGTATTATAGCATGAAA
>CALVER010000029.1 GCA_944326625.1 Candidatus Gastranaerophilales bacterium
GAGGAGAATGCGAAGCATTCGACGTGGTAATCTCATTCAATTCCAACGCCATTGTGGTGGTCATTGTTTCTGTTTTACAACCTTGCGATTGCGACGGTCGCTCCGCTCCCTCGCAATGACATGACAAGGCGCACGAATATTGTCTTACATGCTGTCATGCTGAACTTGTTTCAGGATCTCATTAACTTTTTGAGATCCTTCGGTTGCGCCTCTGTATGAGGACCCTCACCCGAATTTCTAAACTCGCTGATGCTCGTTAAGAAATTCTCCCCTCTCCAAATGGTAGAGGGGAGAGAATTTTATAGTTTTGAGCGAAAGAAACAACTTATTCCCTTATTACCTTATTCCTTTATTCACTTGTTTAATCACCTATGCAAACCGCCTGTAGATTGCTATTGTCACGGTAGGTGTAGCTCCAGCTCGTACTGGTAGAGGAAAAGCCGCGGCAGCCGTACCCGATGCCGCTACCATACTCCTCACCGGACCAAACGAGGAAAGAGGAGCCTTGAGAGGCTGTGAAGCCAAGCTCTGTTACTTTGTCATAGTCAAGTGTTAAATTGCGTGCATCGCCTTTGGCGCCTATGCCTGATGTGTTGTATACATAGTTTGCTATATCTGCTAATTGTGTAGCTGTTGGCATTTTACTTATACCTCCGCAGGCTTTTATAGCACCTGCCCAGTAATCACTTTTATGATAGCATTCTTTTATTCCAAGGTCACCTTTTAATTGTTCACATTCCGCCTCTGTAATAGGCTCAGGGAAAAACGGAGCAGTAAAACAAGTATTTCCCATTTTGAATGCACAGTTTCTTCCGTCAAGCGATTTAACATTAATAGAGCGTAAATCTTTTTGTTGGGTGTTAGGAGTTTTAAATCCTGTGGTATCGTAAAGAATTGCTAAACAAGATGTTCCTGTAAATTGGTTAGTATAAGGATCTTCTTTACATTCGGGATTATATGCAATAATACCTGTAGTGCCATTTGCAAATTGAACCCCAATGAGTTCAGTATCCCAATCATCTTGTCCAAAGTTAGAAGCATTTTTAATTTTAGTCATGTCAACTTCTTCGTTACCCCAGATAACTTTATCTTCAAAACAAGACATGATGTCATCATTTTGACAAACTCTAGTAATCTTAAAATGTTTTCCAAGAGCAGCAACAAAGTCAGCAGTATTAGAATACCCTGCAAGAGTTTGTTGAGTATTCATGGTTTTAAGAGCTTCTTCAAGTTTTCTTACAAAGACTTCAGCGGAAGTATTCCAAGCTCGCTCCTGGTAATTTGCAATTAATGTCGGAATAGTCATCGCTGCAACAATGCCGATGATTGCGAGGGTAATCAAAATCTCTGCTAAGGTAAAACCCTTACATAGTGTCAATTTCGGGGGGGGGTGACTATCTGAACCGCTTTTGTAGTGTTTGTTTCCATGAATTTATCCTCCTGTTTTCCTTTATTAAATATTATTTTGCATGTTTTGTCAAGTTTTTTTGAATAATTAATTTTTCCTTAACTTTTTTAAAAAATTGTGAATTTTGTATTATAAATATAATTGTAGTTCCCGGAACAAGTCCGGGATGACGTAGAGCTTTCGCATACGTTATCTTTGATTTCGGGTGACAAATCAGTTGTAGAGTAAAAAAAGGAGAGATAAATATGATTAAACCGTTAGGCGACAGAATTGTAATTAAGGTTATTGAAGACACAGAACAAACATCAGGCGGAATTTTTATCCCTGACAGCGCAAAAGAAAAACCTCAAAAAGGTGAAATCGTTGCGGTCGGTTTGGGCAAAGTTAACGACAAAGGCGAAAGAGAACCTATGGATGTTAAAGTCGGTGATGTTGTTCTTTACGCAAAATACGCAGGTACAGATATTAAAATGGATGGCGTTGAATACAAAATCCTGTCTGTAAAAGATGCTTTGGCGGTAATTGAATAAATTACCCCTACCCTCTCCCCTAATCGGCGAGAGCGAAGATATTTATAATAAGGAGATATAGAAAATGGCAAAACGTATAGTATTTGATGAAGAAGCAAGAAAATCGCTTCTTAAAGGTATAGATGCAGTAGCTGACGCCGTTAAGGTTACACTTGGACCTAAGGGCAGAAACGTTATTTTAGAAAAAAAATACGGTGCTCCGCAAATTGTTAATGACGGTGTTACTATCGCTAAAGAAATTGAGCTTAAAGACGGTTTGGAAAACGCAGGCGCTCAATTGTTGAAAGAAGTTTCTTCAAAAACAAATGATGTCGCAGGTGACGGTACAACAACAGCATCAGTTTTGGCTCAGGCTATTGTAAAAGAAGGTTTGAAAAATTTAACCGCAGGTGCTAACCCGATGTCTATGAAACGCGGTATTGACAAAGCAGTTGACGTTGCAGTTAAAAATATCAAAGATATGTCCAGACCTGTTAACACAAAAGAAGAAATTGCTCAGGTTGCCGCAATTTCCGCAGGTAATAATACAGAAATCGGCGAACTTATCGCGGAAGCTATGGAAAAAGTCGGCCATGACGGTGTTATTACCGTTGAAGAATCAAAATCTTTCGGTACTAACTTGAAAGTCGTTGAAGGCATGCAGTTTGATAAAGGTTATATTTCACCTTATTTTGTTACTGATCCCGAAAGAATGGAAGCAGTTCTTGAAGATCCGTATGTATTCTGCTGCAACAAGAAAATTAACCTTATAGCTGACCTTGTACCTTTGTTGGAACAGGTTGCACGTGACGGAAGATCCTTGTTGATTATTGCGGAAGACGTTGAAGGCGAAGCTCTTGCAACTTTGGTTGTTAACACAATGAGAAAAGTTTTAAGAGCAGTTGCTGTCAAAGCTCCGGGATTCGGCGACAGAAGAAAAGCAATGCTTGAAGATATCGCAATTTTAACCGGCGGCGAAATGTTCACCGAAGAACTCGGTATTAAGATGGAAAACGTTACAACTCAAATGCTCGGTAAAGCAAAACGTGTTACCGTTACAAAAGACGAAACAACAATCGTTGTCGGTGATGAAACCAAATCCGCTGTTCAGGATCGTGTAAGATTAATCAGAAAACAAATTGAAGCCTCCGACAGCGAATACGATAAAGAAAAACTTCAGGAACGTGTTGCAAAACTTTCAGGCGGTGTTGCTTTGATTGAAGTCGGTGCAGCAAGCGAAGTTGAATTAAAAGAACGTAAATTAAGAATTGAAGACGCTTTGAATGCTACACGTGCAGCTAATGAAGAAGGTATAGTACCGGGCGGCGGCGTTGCTTTGTTGAGAGTTCAGCAAGGTTTATTAAAAGCGCTTGATGCCGAAAAATTCACATCTGATGACGAAAAAATCGGATACAGAATTTTGACGGCAGCTCTGGATGTACCTTTAAGAGCAATCGCACGCAATGCAGGTGCTAAAGCTGATGTTGTTGTCGATAACATTTTAGCTCATGACGGTGCGTACGGCTATGATGCCTTGAGAGATGAATATACTGATATGTTCAAATCAGGTATTGTCGATCCGGCTAAAGTTACAAGATCCGCTCTTGTTAACGCCGCATCAGTAGGCTCTATGCTGTTGACAACAGAAGCTGCAGTTGTTGAAATTCCGGAAGAAAAACCGGAACCTGCTATGCCTGGTATGGGCGGTATGGGCGGCATGATGTAGTTTAACAACCAACACTACTCATAATTTAAAAAGGACATGAAATTATTTCATGTCCTTTTTTGCTGCAAATATTCTTACTAGAAAATTAATATTCTTTTAAAGAATATTATAAAATATATTAAGAAATGTAAATTCTTTAGGAATAATATTGGCAAAGAAAAAATTCTTATGTATAATAAAAGTAAGAATGTTGTAAGAATATTTGCCAGGAGGCAGAAAGGAAATTTTTATGGAAATTGAAAAAATTATTTTGGAACTTATGTCACGTATTAAAGTTTTGGAGGAAGAAGTTTCTTATCAGAAGGAGGTCATTATGAACTTAACCATGTCAAGCCCCGGGTCAGTTATTGAAGAAAAGGAGGAACCAAAGATTATGATCAAGAAAAAAAATTACACAAGAACAAATGAAAAAATGATTGATGAGTGTTACAGGTACGGTAAAATGGCTTATAATAATCCTGATGCGGATGTTAAAGAATTTGCCGATACCGTTATGAAAGAGACCGGCATGAACAAAAGTTCTGCTTATATCTACATTTATGTTGTGCAGTCTTTATTGAAAGGAGAACAGTTCAAACGTCACATAAATAGTAATGCTTTGAAAAGATATTTTGAATTGATTTTGGTTGAATTCGGGAAAGAGGGGCTGCGCAAGGCTCTTTTTGCGACCCAGCAGCATATCGAATACCTTAAACAGTGCAATCTTCCCGTGAAAGGTTTCGTTAATATTTGCGATGAGTTTAAAGTTAAAATTTAGTGTGGTTGTTTGATTTTTTACTTGCACATTTTGTTAAATGTGCAAGTTTTTTTATATGAATAATTCACTTGAAAGGTATCTTTCGCCTAAATCAGGAAGTATTACCACAATCATTTTGTCCTTGTATTCCGGTTGTTTGGAAATTTCAATTGCCGCATACATTGCTGCACCTGATGAAATTCCGCACAGAATTCCTTCCTCCGTTGCAAGTTTTCTTGCTGTTTCCATTGAATCTTCATCACTTACGGGGATAATTTCATCCACAACGCTGTAGTCAAAATTTTTCGGTACAAAATTTGCGCCGATACCTTGAATTTTATGCGCGCCGGCAGGTTTACCGGCAAGCACCTGTGAGGATTTCGGTTCCACGGCAATGGCTTTTATCCGCGGATTGTGTGATTTTAAAGCTTTAGCAATTCCTGTAATTGTGCCGCCAGTTCCGACTCCTGCGACTATGACGTCAACTTTGCCGTCTGTGTCGTGCCAGATTTCTTCGGCGGTTGTTTTAATGTGTGCTTCAGGGTTCGCTGGGTTGTCAAATTGCTGAGGAATAAATGAATTCGGGTATTTTCTGTTTAATTCAATTGCTTTATCAACAGCACCCTGCATGCCTTTAGCTCCGTCAGTTAAGACTAATTCCGCGCCGTATGCTTTTAAAAGTTTACGTCTTTCAAGGCTCATAGTCTCCGGCATGGTCAAAATCATTTTGTAACCCTTAATCGCACAGACCATTGCAAGTCCTATTCCCGTATTTCCGCTTGTAGGCTCAATAATTATGGTGTCTTTATTGATTAAGCCTTCTTGTTCGGCTTTTTCTATCATATTAAGCGCAGGACGGTCTTTAATTGATCCTGCGGGGTTGAAACTTTCAACTTTAGCAAGGATATTTGCGCTTGACAGCTTGTTGATTTTTACAAGCGGTGTGTTCCCGATTAATTCTGTCATATTGTTTGCGATTTTCATTTGTTGCCCCTTTTTGTAAAATAGTTTCTGGTATTTGTTTTCGAGGCGATAGCGTGAGCGGAGCGGTAGCGTGTCTGAGAAAATAAATACCAGAAACACGTATTATCTAAACCCTTTGTTTTTTGAAATTGTTCTGTTGATTTGTTTGAATTTTTCTTCCAATTTTGTATAATCCACTGATTTTTTGCCCGGATAAATTTCGTATTGTGAACGGTGAAATTCATCCGTAACATTCGGCATAACAACGTTTGCTCCGCTTTGGAGTGCCAGAATTCTCCCGTCAGGGTGAATCGTTTCCATTGCGGTTGTTGCGGGAATATTAATATCCGGCAGCAAAAGCCTTGTTAGTGCCAGAACCTTTAAAGAAAGCCAAAATCCCTCAGCTTTAACATCTTTAAGCGGTGTGTCTTTATGCGGAATTAACGGCCCTAAGCCTACCATATCAGCATCAAGTTCCTTGAAAAACAATATATCATCGGCAAGCGAATTTATTGTCTGGTCTGGAAGTCCGACAAGACACCCCGTTCCCGTTTCATAGCCCAGTTTTTTCAAATCTTTAAGACATCTGACCCGGTTTTCAAAACTCATATTCGGGTGAAGTTTCCGGTATAATTCTTTGTCAGTGGTTTCAATCCTGAGCAAAAACCTATCTGCACCGGCGTCTTTTAGAATTTTGTATTCCTGATAAGAACGCTCGCCTGTGCTTAGGGTTACGGCAGTATCGTTTTTTTTGATTTCTTTAATGATATCCGCAAGCATTTCTGCAGTATAATACATATCTTCCGCGGATTGGAGAACGATTGTTTTGTAGCCGCTGTTTAAAGCATTTTTTGCAAGCTGAATTATTTCATCCGGCATTAACCTGTATCTTTTTATGTTTTTATTTTCTGCTCTGACCCCGCAATAAAAACAGTTTCGCGAGCAGATATTTGAAAATTCAATGAGTGCTCTCAGGTGAATCTCATCGCCGACAAATTGTTTTCGTACTCTGTCCGCAGCCCCGAAAAGTTCGTCATTTATTGAATTATCCTCAAGAAGCCTGATGATTTCGGGCTTTGAAAGAGAATGACTATCTTCGGCTTTTTGAATTAATGACTTCATAATTTAATTATACACTAAAAAAGACCGGCAAAAGCCGGTCTTTTATGGAGATGATTGAGATTATTTTTCAACAGGCGGCTGCGGCGGAAGTGCGTTAGGAATAACAGGTCCAGGTCCCATAGGCATGTGATGAGGGCCGTTTATTCCGTAGCCCGGTCCGAATGCGGGACGGTTTTTGTGTTCTTTTTCAAAACGTTTTCTGCCTTCTTCTTTCATTTTTTTAAGTTCTTTTTGTTGTTTTTTGGTCAAAACTGCTTCAAAATCTTTCATATTTTGCATACGAAGTTCGTGTGCCTGTTTTTTAAGTGCCTGAATGTCTTTTTGAATTTCAGCCAATTTTTCCTGCTGCATTTCAACAGCCATTCTTGAACGTTTTACGGCTTCAGCTTCCTGATGTTTTGCCTTAATCTGTTCAATAATCGGTTTCATTTGTTCGCGGCCGTTTTGTTGAAGTTCTTTGATTTTTACCTTTTGTTCTTCTGTGAGTTTAAGGCGTTTTTCAAACTGTTCGCGTTTCATTTCGCGTTTTTTAATTTGTTCCTGAGTCAGAACGGGTTTTGCGGGTTGTACTTCAGTTTGAGCCGCGGGTGCTTTTACATCTTCTGTAACAGGTGTTTCAGCAGCAAGTACTGTTGTCATTGAAAATGCCAGTAAGCTTGCTATAATAAGTGTTTTTTTCATTAATCCATCCTTTCTTTGATTAAATCTTTTAACTTTTCAGCCAATTCTTTTTTTGCATTGTAAATTTTTGATTTTACGGTTCCTAAAGGACATTTTAATTTGCGCGCGCAGTCCTCGTAACTGTAACCTTGAATTTCGCAAAGCATTATAACTTCTTTGAATTTTGGCTTTAGTGAATTTATTGCATTTATTATTTGAGTTTGTCTTTCATTTTTTATAACTTTAAGTTCGGGTGTCTCCTTGTTGTCTTTAATTGTATTTAAAACTAATTCGTCGGAAGTTGAATTTTGCAGATTTTTTTTGTAAGCGGATTTGATGTAATCTTTTGAGATATTTTTGGCTATGGTATTTATCCAGCTTTTAAAGTTACCTTGTTCAGAGTAGTTTTTTGAATTTTTCCATACTCTTATGTAGACCTCCTGTTCAAGGTCTTCGTTTTCTTCTTTCGTAATAAGTTTGATAATACTTTGTACGTTTTCTCGATTTTTCTTTACTATTTCTTTAAAATTCATCTACTCTACCATTACAAACCCGTATGCATCAACAGGAAAGCCTAAGTCTTCCGCTGTCAGTGTTGTGCCGTATTTTATTGTGTCCGAGATGTCTGTGTTAAAGTTAATTACACCAAGTGTCGTGGCACTCAGGCACATTGCAAAAACGGCGCAGGCTATTTTAAGTTTAGCCATGTCTTTTTTGTGTTTTAAATAATGCGGTCTAACCTCCTTAATCAATTCCGATACGGCATTCATTTTTGCATCCTCAGCCTGACAGTCTTTGCAGGTTGCAAGATGTTCCTGAAAAGTCTTTTCGTCTGCGAATGTAAAAAGAGCCTCATATTTTGTACATTTGTTTGTCATTTTTTAACCTCTGTACTTATATAACGAAATCGAAAACAAAAAGTTCATTTTTATATTATATAATATTATCTTGCATTTGTAAAATTGTTGTAATATTATATAATACGCTAGCAATTTTTAAGATTTACGGACTTGGAATATTTGAAATGAGTTTTAGCAGTGTAATGGAAAAAATATGTACCAAATTAGGTACAAATAACAAGCCGACTTATGTTGTAATGGCGATTGCAACTGTTAAAGGTATTTGCCGTCCTATTTTTACAATGATGGATAAAAAAGAAAATCCCGAAACAAAAAAGTATACGGCAATCAGAGAAGGTTTGACGGAAATTATTGCCATACCTGTTTACTGGGCAAGCGGTGAACTGGCCGGAAAACTTGCGCATGTTCTTGCAAAACCTAAAAATTTCATGGACAAAAAATTGTATAAACAGCATAAAAAAGGGCATGTAACACCTGAAGTCGCAAAAGCTTTTGACAGTGCAAAAGAGCTTGCGGAAAATAATTTGTCCAAAATGAATAAAAATTTGATGTTTATAGGTGTGTGCGGAGCTGCTTTGTTTGTTATTCCGGCGTTATGTTCAGCAGCAATAAAACCGTTAATGAATACAATACAAAAAAAACATACTGATAATAAAAAGCATCTGGATATTAATACATTGGAACAACCATCTGTTTTGATGTATGCTCCGAATTTTCAGCATAATGATAATTTGAAATATTTAAGCAGTTTCCATAAACCTTATTCAGGCGGAATGAAAGTAGGTGGCGTATGATTAGTGCAATAGCAAACGGTTTATCTAATTCAACACTTGCAAATATCGCGCAAAATACTACGGCGTCTGTTTCTATCGAAACAACTTTAAAATCCATAGGCAGACCGGGGTTTATTTTGATTGATAACGAAATCAGTCCTGCTACAAAAAAATACGCTGCCGCAAAAGAATTTTTATATCAGGCAACCTGTCTTGCGGTTTATCTGGCTTTGATTACGCCTGTATTTAAAAAAGGTGCGTTTACTCTTGCAAAGAAAACTTTCTTTAAAAATAAACCTGAATTTGCAAAATTTAAAAATGCTACAGAATACCTTGATTACCACAATTTGGCGTCAAAAAATATCACCAACAGACGTGCGACATTAATGAAAGATCATTCGCGCGATAAATTTTTGCACGACGGCTTACGTGAAGATTTGACAAAAAATAAAAATCCCGAAAAATATCCGCTAATAAAAGGCACAATTGAACTCGGTTCATTAATCGGTTCGGTTCTCGGGCTGGCAATTTTGGCTCCGCAAATAAGCCATGTCACAATTCACCCGATGCTTAGAGCATTAGGTCTTGAGAAAAAAGATGCCCCTAAAACTGAACAGAAAAATGATGTAAAATTAGATAAGAAGGCATAAATCATGGAATGTAAACAATCAGAAAATATAAAAAATTGTACCTGTACTGCAGGATGTCCTAATAGAGGTTATTGCTGCGAATGCGTTGCTCATCATCGTGAACTCGGACAAATTCCGGGCTGCTTTTTCCCTAAAGACGCAGAAGCAACTTATAACAGATCAATCGAGTATTTCATAAAAGTTATGAGCAAATAGATTTTAGCGCATTTAATGAACGTTCCGCCATTAATTCCGCTTTAAGCTTTTTGTTTTTGCGTTCTTTTTTGGGAAGCTCAACAGACGGTAAAATCCCCCAGTTTGAATTTATCGGCTGGAATTTTTCGTGTTCGGGATTACTTATGTAATGCGTTAATGCTCCGAGCATGGTTTCTTGCGGAAGCTCCAAAAGCTTTTCGCCGTTTAAAAATTTTGCTATATTAATTCCTGCAAGTAGCCCTGTTGCAATGGATTCCGTGTAGCCTTCCGTACCCGTAATTTGTCCCGCAAAAAATAAGTCCGGACGTTTTTTTGTCTGCAGTGATGCGTTCAAAATTTTAGGTGAATTTATAAATGTATTTCTGTGCATAACGCCGTATCTTACGATGTTTGCGTTTTCCAGCCCAGGAATTGATTGCAAAAGTTCTTTCTGGCTTCCCCATTTTAAGTTTGTCTGAAATCCTACAAGATTATACAAAGTCTTTGCGGAATTATCCTGTCTTAATTGGACAACGGCGTAATTTTCAATCCCCGTCCTTTTATCAACAAGCCCGACAGGCTTCATCGGCCCGAACCTCAAGGTGTCAACTCCTCTTGACGCTAAAACTTCTATCGGAAGGCAGCTTTCAAAAAATTTGGCGTTTTTTTCAAATTCTTTTAATTCAATCCGCGGAGCATGGGTTAGTATATTATAGAATTTTTCGTATTCTTCTTTGTTCATCGGGCAGTTAATATATGACGCTTCCCCTTTGTCATAGCGTGAGGCGTAAAATGCTTTGTCAAAATTTATGCTGTCTTTTTCAACAATCGGTGCAATTGCATCAAAAAAATGCAGGTGTTCGCTTTGCGTAAATGTTTTGATGTCCTCTGCCAGTTTGTCGCTGGTCAAAGGCCCTGATGCGATTATAACAGGTGTGTCGGGAATTTGCGTTAATTCTTCCCTGATTAATTCTATATTCGGATTGTTTTTTATTTTTTCGGTAACTTTTTTTGAAAACATTTCGCGGTCAATAGCAAGAGCGCTTCCTGCAGGAACTCTGCATTCATAAGCTGTTTTTATTAATTCGCCGCCTAAAATTTCCATTTCATGCTTCAAAAGTCCGCTTGCATTTGTTAGGTCTGCAGAGCCTAAGCTGTTTGAACATACAAATTCCGCGCAATTTTCTCCGACATGCGCCCCTGTCGTTTTTTTAGGACGCATTTCGTATAATTTTACGTTAAATCCTTTTTTCGCAAGCTGCAGAGCTGCTTCTGACCCTGCTAATCCCGCTCCGATTATCGTTACTTCCATTTTTTTAGTTTATTATAGTATTTACGGCATGTCAATTTTGAAGTTTTGCTACATATATAGTAATATTTCTTGAAGATATACCGGCGTTTCCCGATTATTGTTAAACAAATGTTACAATTGTAGTAGATGACTTGCAAAATATTTTTGGATTAAGTATAATAAATACACTTATTAAATACATTTATCTTTTTGTTAATGTTTCTTAAAGATTAGGCGAAAAAAAGCAATAAGTGTCACGGTAAGTTTTTTAAAATAATATGTGTGTAGATAGTAAAAGTTAGTAGGGACATGTCAGTAAAATCAGTACAATTAGCAAGCGTAGATTCCAATCGCAATTACAATAATCAGAAAAAACGCAATGATGTATCATTTGGTAATGCGGGTAATCCTGTGATTACATTAATGGATGCAATTGACAGAGGCGGTTTTGCTGCGTCATTTATTATGCAGGATTTTCTTGGCATGGCAGGCCCCCGCGTATTGACCGGTATGTATCGTAATCACGATAAAACCGGTGAGTTGAACTGGGATTTTGCAAAAAAAGAAGGGATCCGTGAAATTTTGAGCGGGCCGAGTGCATTTATTATTCCGGCATTTATAATGGCCGGCATTAAGCGGATTTCCGGTACTGCAAATAATGTTCCCGTAGATTTTATAAACGGCTTGGGCGAAACATTCAACGGTTATGCAAAATCTAATCTTTCTACATTGAATAATGCTGCGGCTACAAAACACGGCTT
>CALVER010000030.1 GCA_944326625.1 Candidatus Gastranaerophilales bacterium
CAGGATGACATATTGTAGATTGGATTTAATAACCCGACTGTTACTTCTTAGTGCCTTAGTGCCATAGTATCTTAGTATCTTTACTAAACCAATACCGCCGAAACCCTTATTAATTTCATGACCCGTTAAATTTTTTCCAACTTCCTGTTGGTCGGGTCCAGCGGCACGCTGGCTACTTAGAGGAGACGCCCCCCCCCGTTTTGGAAAATTTTTTCATTTTTCATAAGCTTTCTCCTTCTTTTTATGTTTTTATTATATCAAAATGCCGAATTTTTGGCAAGTCTTACGGTACAGGATCATATCCGCCCGGATTTCCGGGGTGGCAGCGGCAAATCCGTTTAATTCCAAGCCAGCCGCCTTTTAGGACACCGTATTTTTGGACGGCCTGTTTCATATACTCGGAACACGTCGGATAAAATCTGCATACGGGCGGCGTTAAACTTGAAATTTTCTGATAAATAGTTATTAAAACCGTAAAAAACTTCTTAAACATTTTCTATTCCATAGCATAAGCTTCGCCGATAGTGTCAATTGCTTCAACCTTAATATCCGTAATCAATTCGGAATAAGAAATTACGACAATTGTCGGGATATGACGTTCAAGCAATTGATATAAAGGCAGCCTAATTCTCGGCGAACACAAGATTACCGGCTGCTTGCCGCAGGTCTGGTGCGCCCTCATCAGAGTTGTCGCGGTTGTTTCAATCAATTCCTGAACCTGCATCGGGTTCAACAGGAACATTGTACCCAATTCTGTTCTCTGACAGCTGTCATCAAGAGTTTTTTCCCACTCGGGCGAAAGTGTTAATGCGTACAAAACTTTATCATCCTGAACATTTGAAAGACAAATTTGTCGTCCCAGAGCCGCTCTCAAACGTTCGGACAAAATATCCGGCTCTTTTGAAAATCTTGCGTAATCGCAAAGTCTTTCAAATACAAATATAATATCTTTTATAGAAACTTTTTCGCGTATCAGGTTAACAAAAATCTTCCGCAGGTCGCTTGTTGAAATAATTGTCGGAACAAGGTCATTAACAAGTGTCGGGTCTTGAGATCTGACAAGTTCCATAAGCTTGAGGACATCGGTTTTTGTCATAACGTCATCAACGTGTTTTCTGACGCATTCTTGAAGGTGCGTAACAATAACATCGGTTGAATCAACTGCCGTAACGGATCTGGTGGATTTGGCATCTTCCGCCGTAATCCAGTAGGCCTGAGTTTGATATGTAGGATCAATACCGATAATCGCGTCATCAGGAACCTCTTTTCGCATAGAATCCCATTGATCCGCAATTACCATTAATCTTCCGGGATATACGTAACCCGTTGCGACCGTGTTACCGCGGATTGAAATCATATATTCATTTGCATCCAGCGCTGATGAATCCATAATTCTTATGTTCGGGATGATATAACCCAGTTCATCCGTAACCCTTTGACGTAACGCTGCAATCTTGGCAAGCAATTGACCTTCCTGATCAGGGTCTGCAATTACAAGCAAATTTGACCCTACCTGCAAGCTTAATACATCGACGCCCAAACGTTCATACATTCTGTTCGGGTTAACCAAATCCTGCATATTCTGACGGACATTTTCCAGCTGACCCAATTGTGACTGAACATCAGCGTTAATTAATACGGAGAAACCTGCAATTCCCAATCCTACGGAAAACATCAAAAACGGGAACCACGGCAAGCCCGTAATAGGCCCTGTTACTGCCAATAACATCAAAAATCCCGATGCAAAGAAAAGTGAATACGGTTTGCTTAAGATTTCACCGGCGACATCGGCACCGAGTGATGAGCTTGCGGCGGATGATCTTGTCATAAATACACCGGCTGCAATTGACATCAAAAGTGACGGAACCTGTGACGCCAAGCCGTCACCGATTGTTAAGACCGTATATTTTGCAACGGCGTCCGCAATCGGCATCTGGTTCATCAAACATCCGACGCATAATCCGCCTACAATGTTTATAATTACAATAATAATACCCGCAATCGTATCACCTTTTACGAACTTCATGGCACCGTCCATTGACCCGAAAAGGTTTGATTCTCTTTGCAAATCTTCACGCTTTTTGGTTGCCTCTTCCGGCGAAATCAAGCCGGCATTAAAGTCCGCGTCAATTGTCATCTGCTTACCGGGCATAGCGTCCAATGCAAACCTTGCCGCAACTTCCGCAATACGTTCCGCACCTTTTGTGATTACCATGAACTGTACAACCGTGATAATCAAGAAGATTACACCGCCGACAACCATGTTTCCGCCGGTTACAAACGTTCCGAACGCGTGAATAACTTCTCCCGCTTCGCCTTTTGCCAAAATCAAACGCGTTGACGCAATTGACAATACAAGCCGGAACATCGTTCCCAGAAGAATAATTGACGGAAACGCCGCAAGTTCAAGCGTCTTTTGAACATACAAAGCAATCATCAATAACACAATACCCAGCGCAATATTCAAACTTATTGAAAAATTTATAACCCAGGTCGGCATTTCAACAAGCAAAATCAATAGCAAGGTCAATACAAATATTGCCAAGAAAATTTCACTTATAGGATTGCTTCCTGAATTAGCCTGTGCCATTAAATTTCTTTCAAAGCCTCACTTATTATTGCCAACTGAGTATCAATTGTTGCATCGACCACCCCGTTTGTTGTCGTAACCACACATCCGCCTTCCATAACAGAGTCATCGGGTATTACCATAATTTTTGCCTCCAAACCAAGCTGCTCTGCCATCGGCGGAACTTCGCTTTTCAGCATACTTACCTGCGAAGGATTTGCGTGCAATGTTATTTTGGTTTCTTCTTTTGATAAACCTTTTAATATTTCGTGCACACTTTCCAGCAGAAGTTCGGGAGCCTGTGTCAATTCTTTTTTAATAATTTTTTTTGCAATATCAACGCTTATTGTAAGAATTTCCGGCGCGATTTTGTCAAAAACTTCCTGTTTTGCGTTCATAAATTCTTTAATAGAATCACGCAAAATTGCAATGTCATCTTTTGCCTGACTCAAACCTGCCTGATAGCCCTCTTTTGCGGCAGCTTCACGAATTGCATCGGCTTCTTCTCTTGCACGGGAAATCAAATTCCTGTCGTCAATTCTTCTGAAACCTCTGCGTCTGTCGCCGCGGCGGCGTTCATTTCTCTGCTTAAAGTCAATATTGTCAAGGTTAAATAAGTCGATAACCTCCTCATCGACTTTATCAGAAACGCCCTGAGCAGCCTCCTGCTGATTCAGCTTCTCCGGTTGAATTTTTTTCTTTTTGATAATCATGATTTAATATTATTATACACTATCTTGTATATGGGTGGCAATAATGTTAGCAACTTTTGGCGCAACTTCATAAAACTCGCCCTCCAAAGCATTGAATACAAGGCGTTTTACCTTCATTCGCTCGGGTTTTAACATTTGTTCCAATTGCTGCCGTTCTATCCCTTCTGTAACTTTTTGTAATTTTAATACAAGTTTGCTCGGACTTAATTCCTGCGGCTTTGGCAAATTTGTCCTGATTTCATTTAAACATTTTAAAGTTGTTGAAACGCTTACGCGGCTGTCCAAATCCTGCATACCCATATATTTAATAACAGTTTGGGCGTCATCCGGATTAAATTTATCCAAAAATGTCTGAACTTTTTCCTGTTTCATTTTTTGGAAAAGCAAAGCAACGGTTGCAAGCTTCATAATTTTAGGGCTTGAACCGCCTTGAACCTGAGAGTCCGTATTAGAAGCCTGTCCTTGAGAAGGTGCCGTACCGGACTGCTGCGCGCCTTGCTGTGCTGCCTGCTGTTCCGCGGCGGCCTGTTCATCGTTCATTTGCTGCATCATTGCGTCAATATTAGACTGTTTGGACGCCTGTTCCATCAGCCCTAAATCAATTAAACCTTTATCTTTCAGCTCCGCAATCGCATCAAGATATGTCTTTTTAACATGGTGCTCAATCAACTGCAAAATCTGATCCTGCGGCAAGCCCTGCTTAAAGGTTTGTTTAGCGATTTCAAAAATTGTGAATGCGATTTTTTGCATAATAGGATCCCAAAATTCCTGAGGAAGTTTGGATCTTATTAAGTCAACGGACTTGTGGAATGCCCATTCCGCGATAATCTGGGTAATCATCATTGCCTGATCGGCAGTGAAATTAGATTCCGTATCGTTGTATAAAGCTTCACCGGCAAGCGCTGAAAAATTCAACAGGGTATTTACGACGTATTGTTTCTCGGGATCCGTAAAATCCTTTGGCACAAGTTCCACGGCCTGCTGTGTCAAATTCTGCGCAAATTCCTGATAATTAAACCCTTTTATCGCCATAGATTACCCTTGTTCTATCCAGCTCTTAATCTTTTCAGCAGCTTCTTCGCCGTCCATATCGGACATTTCGGCTGAAACATTTGCAAGCTGTTCCAGTAATTGACCTTCATCCTGCTGAGGAATGTATTCTCTTTGCTGCTGCTCAAGAAGGTTCTGGGCAAGTTCTGATTGTCTTTCCGTTAATTGAGCCGCACGTGAAGATATATCGCTTAATTGTTTATCTTGTTCCGCATTCTTCTGTCTTAACATTTCAACTTCGCGCCTGTTGGCTTCTTGAACCTGTTTAACCTTATCAGATACAACCTTAAACAATATCAGCAAACCTACACCGCTGAGTGCAATTGCAAGCCACCACGGGTTGCCTGTCTCGTCAGGTTTCGGAAGGTTAACCGGTCTGTCGGAGGCAAGATACGGATCAGTTGAATCTGAAAATGCTATTGAGACATTTTCCGGATCAACTTTCGGACTTGCGGCATGCGCAATTAATTCTTTTAATTCTTCCAAAGTAGTATTTGCCGGAATTGCTGATTTTTCAAGAGTTACGGCAACTGAAATTTCTTCCACAACGCCCGGTTTTATATATTCATTGGTTTGAGTTTTAGTAACGCCGTATTGAGTTTCGGTTGCGGATCTTGAGTAGCTTCTGTTTTGTGAAGAATCAGTACCGCCCTGCTGAAGTCCGTTCGGAAGATAAACGCTGACCGCGTTTACGCCCTGATTGCTGTCACGGGTTTGATCGCCAAGACCTTCGGTGAAATTCTGCTCGGAAACAGCTGTTTTCCTCGTCGGATCGTATTCTATTGTGAATTTTTCAACCGGAGCCTGTCTTAAAAATGTACTGACAGTTACTACATAATTGCCTTTGCCGATAAGTCTGTCCAATTGTGTTGCAACTTTTTGCTGCATGTATTTATCATTTTCCTGAAGTCTTTCAAGCATTTCGTCTTCGGCGTCAATTATGCTTGAATAAACATTACCGTTAGTATCGGTTATTGCAATGTTTTCAGCCGTCAAACCCGTTACGCTGCCCAATAAAAGATTTGTAATCGCTTTTACTTTCAATTGATCGAGCTTATCACCTGCCGGAATTGTAATCTGAACGGTTGCGGTTACGGGTTTTTGCATTGACGTAAACATTGTTTGTTCAGGAATTGAAATAAAAACAGATGCGTTTTCAATAGGCGGAATTTTACGGATTAATCTTGCAAGTTCACCGTTAATCGCTCTTGCAAGACGAATTCTTTTATCTTCTTTAGTTGACGTAAAATCGCCTTTGTCAAAGATTTCCAGCCCCACGTTTTGATCCATAAGCCCGCTTTTTACAATCGCAAGAAGCGCTGCATCTTTCTGGCTCTGGGTGTATTCTTTTAAAAATATTGTTGATTTTGTACCGTCAAGCTTACGGCTTGCGTTAATGCCTTCTCTTGCAAGAAGTGCCTGTATTTCTATTGCTTTTCCCAAATTATCAGTTGTTAAAAGATCAAGTTCTTCTTTAATTACTTTTTCGCTCACAACCCTTGCGGCGCCGTTGCCTGACTTTGAAGAATTCACAATACCTATTGTCACAAACAAAGCCAACAACAGTACAATACCGCCTATAATCCCGTATAATAAAGGTTTGTTTTGAAGAAGTTTTTGAAAATCCATTTCCGTCCCACTAGTTAATTATATTTTACACCTGAATCTGCATAACTTTGTCATACGCCTGAATGACTTTTCCGACCAATTGTGTTGCAACGTTTACGCTGATTTCGGATTTTGCCATTGCGGTCATAACGTCGTGAATATCAACATTGCCGTTACCTGACATTGCGTCTTTTAACAAATTGTCGGGTTCATTAAGTTCTGCATTGAAATTTTCTATCAAACCTGACATAACCTGTTTGAAATCAGGCGATCCGGTTGATTCAACTCTGTTCATTCTGGCAGGCGGGATACCATATAAGCCTGTATCCAATTTTGTATGCTGTATTCTCCCTGCCAAGTCATAATTCGGATAAAAACTGTTATACATTTGCCCTGCCTTTCATATATATTCTATCGTAAATTTGACGGTTATGTTTAACTTTACCTGCATAAATCATCCGTTCAGTGGAGAAAAAACGGATGATTTCATACAAAATATTTAATGATTTTAAATAAAAAATCAAGAGGAATAAATCCTCTTGATTTAATTATTATAAGAAAGTTACGCCGCCGGTATAATAATTTGTAGGCGGCTCCTGAACAAACGGCAGGTCTGCCTGTTTTACAAGCGCCGAATTCTTCTCTTGAATTTCTTTTACAGAATCCAGGGCTTCAAAATATTGTGTACGTGCAGGTTCCGGCAGTTTATGAGGATCAAACTTCTCCTGCGGTAGAACGTAAATAGCTATGTCTTTAGGCTGCTTTGACTCAAATTTTGACTGGCATTTTGGATCATCTTTATATTTTTCAACAATTTCATCCAAAGTATTTTTTGCATCTTCATATCGCATTCCGGTAGAAGATACTTTATCATCCAATTGTTCTCTTGCGGCTTGTTGTTTTTCAGTCACCTCTTTCTCTTTGACGAGACCTGCTTTTTTCATTAATTCAGCAAGCTTATCATTACCGTCGACCCTGGATAAAAATATACCTTTTGCGTCGTCAGGAATATCCGATGCAGCAGGGCCTGCAGCTTTGACTAATGCTTCATTATTATTATTTATTTCTTCTTTTGCCGCAACGGCTTCCATATACTGCGTTCTTGCAGGTTCAGGTAATTTATTCGGATTGAATTGTTTTACTTCATAAGGTTTGGTATAAAGCATATTATGGATCCCGTCAGGTTCTTTTTGATTAGGATCAACAATTTTTTTACTAAAATACATGTCATCCGTGTATTTTGCACGTATATCATTTATAGTTTGCTCGGCATCTGAATATTTTATACCCGTTGATGAAACCAGCTCATCAAGTTTTGCCTTAGCTTCCAAATTCGCTTCAGTGGGTTCCTGTTTTACCCGGTCTAACAATTTTTTGCCTGCTTGTTTGTTAATTACAGGTAGTTCCTTTGATTCTAAGATTGGAGCAAAGTACTCTTTTATCTCAACACCGGCATTTCCTTTTTTGCCCAGTAATTTACCGATTTCAGCAGGATCAATATTCATTTTTTCTAATTTGTGTATGCCTACTTCCGGCTTATCATTCTGACCTATTATTCTTTTTTCAGGCACCTTTCCGTTAAAGTCAATTCCCATATCTTGTACTCCTTTCTCTTAATTGAACTTCTTTATTACTGCATTTATTAATAGCAATACCGGAGATAACACTAATGCAGCTTGCTTCAGTTCATGCGGAGCTTCATCTATTGTCTCCATATCCTCTTTTATTTCTTCAGGATTTAAAGCATAGTATGTTGACGCCGTCATTGGATTTAATTTTAATAATGTCCGCAATTGCTTCGCTGCCAAACTTTTCTCTTTTTCACTTTCTGACTTCGCCGGTACATCTTTTCGCTCCGCTCCTCCTCTGACAATACCAGGCTTTGTTTCGCCGTTTTGTATCCTGTTGTCCATCCTCGCGTCCTCCGTTTTTTAAGCACACATTGCTTATACTCTTATTAAAAATTTCCAGCACAAACTATTGCTATGGTTACACTTCGACCATACCATACCATACCGGCATTATAACCGGGTTTCAGCCCTTTTTAAACTAATCTTTACATTTCGTTACAATTGATGCATAAGTCAAATGTACTGAATAAAAAATCCGCGGCTCGTAAAATTTGCACAACATGAGATCCTTCGGGCTTCACCCTCAGGATGACTATAGTCATTGGCCCCCCACCCTAGCCCTCCCACCTTCACTACGTTTCGGAAACAGGGTCGCACAACTCGTTCCTCGTTGGCTCCCTTTGTTCCTCAAGGGGGGGAGGGGTGGGGGGGCTTCCAGCCAAACAATAAATTCTTAGTGCCTTACTGCCTTAGTATCTTAGTAACTTTTTGCATGAGATCCCGCAATAAATGCGGGATGACGAATTGCGCTTGTCCAAAGCCAAATATGCTGTCCTGCCTTTGGCAATGCGTGATGGCGTGTAAAAATTGACCAATGTTAAGTGTAGTGTCCTGCCTCAGGCAGTACGGGATGACGCAGCAGCATCTGACTTTTTACGGACAAAGGTTTTCCCAATCCGGTTCATCATCTTCTTCACCGGGTTCCGTTATATGATCGCCGCTTTCAAGCATAACCATTAAGGTCAACTTTAACTGGCGCTTGTAATTTTCACGCGCTTTTTCGATTGTTTTGGCGCAAAACACAAAGCTCGGGATTTCTTTTATTTCAATATAGTGATAAGGATTTCCGTCAAAATCCAAATCCTCTCCCTCAATCAGCGTCCAATCCAAATTCAAATAATAGTCTAAATCTTTATTAACCATCCAAAGACCTGTCATTAAGGGGTTGTGTAATCATAATACCTTCGCCGCCTATAACATCGGCTCTCTGACCGCTGATATAAAGATAAACCGGCAAACTTGTATTTCTGTTAGCTGTTTTTATCACCTGATACAATCTTTTGTAAAGGCTATCCGTGCCGCCGCCGGTTTCAAAATCATAAGAAAGGTCAATTATAGCCTTATCGGGAAGTTCTCTGACCGCTATAACTTCAGTTCCGGCAGGAATTTCAGTATAAACGCCTCTGTCGCGTTCATTGGGTTTCGGGCCCGCAACAAGTGATTCTATAGCGAATTTAAGTTTTGTCCCGTCAATTTCCGGGTCATATTCACGCTTTACAGCTTTATAAACTTCTTCTCTGTTTTCATTTTGACCTATGAAAAACACATTTACGTATTCTTTTTCGGAATTAGCATCTGATTTCGGAACATCTTCTTCTGTTGTTCTTTCACTAACCGTAACATCATCCGGCGAGATTTCACCCGGATTCATAACATTAAGACCATACATGACCGCAACAACGGCCAAAACCATGCCCAGAATAACTAAAAATAATTTTTGTTTACCATCCATACTTTAATCCTTTTAATCTTTTGGAACAACGATTATACCGCTTGCATAAACCTTATTATCGCGAACGTTTATGTTCTGAACCGTAAGGTTTGCATGTTTATTTTCCAGTATATTTAAAGAAAAATCAAGTGGGTTAATATAATTTATCACATGATCAAGTTGTTTCAAATCAATCAGCATATTGTTATTAACCAATTTTGTATCAGCTAAATCAATCTGGCCGCGTGAGACTTTCAAATCAGACACGAGTATAAGATTTTGGGTATGTTTTACAAACGGAATTGCGATTTTGAGGATATAGTAAAATTTATTATCTTTTATCTTAATCTGACTTGCGGCGACCCTGAAAACACCGAGACTGCTGCCGAGCATGTTCAAATCATCAATAACCTTTTTATATCCCGCGCTTTGCATTGTATTATTAATATCGTCTTCGGTCATAACAGCCGAAAAAGATATGGGCATAGTTTCTTTTACGAGGGGATTTTTCGGGTCGTCAAAAGAAATATAGTTAAAGTCGCACAATGTAGCCATATCAAGTGCCGAAAAATAAACACCTTCCATGTTTATATTTCTGCCCCTGAATGACATGGATTTAAAAATGCCTTTTTTCAAATCTTTGACGCTGTAGGACGAAATACTTATACTAAATCTGCCGTCTATAGTTTTTTTAAGTTCTTTTTTAAAAATAGCTTCGGCAATACGGGTTGCGAGAAAATTCGAGCCGGTAGCAACGCTCATAAATCTGGACGCTCCCGAGCTTAAGTCATAAGGCGATGCGCATTCCATCCAAACACAATTACCGGCATTGGCCTCGCAAAAACTTAAAAACAAAATTCCCAAACAAATTAAAAACTTTTTCATACAAATACCTTTTTGACTTTAATTTTATCACCGTCAACAATTGCCGCGGCATCTATTTTATTATTATAAATCAAAATCACAAAACCGTTACCTAATGCGGATTTATTTTCCAAAACCTGCCCCTGAATAACTTTTTTATGTTCAAAATCACTAATTTCAACTTTAGGCAAATCAATTACGTCCTGCGGATTAACCAAATTTTGCCCGACGATTTCGCATGACGACAAATCCTCAAGCTTTACGGAATTTTCAATACCGAACATGCCTGCCTTTGTTCTCACAAGATTTGCAAGATAGCCGCCGCAATTGAGTTTTGCACCCAAATCAAAAGCGATTGACCTTATATACGTGCCTTTTGAACAATTAACAAGAATTTTTGCGATTTGATTATTTTCATCAAAATCCAGAAGCTCAATTTTGTAAATTTTCACATTCCGCGGCTTAATCTCGACATTTTTTCCCTCGCGCGCGTAATCGTAAAGTTTTTTTCCGTTAACCTTGATTGCGGAATATATAGGCGGCATCTGGGAAATTTCGCCCGTAAAACCGCAAAGTGCCGTTTCAACTTCACCCCGCGTAACCTTTTTATCAAATCGGGCGGTAATTTCACCTTCTCTGTCATAAGTATCGGTATTTTTTCCAAATTGAACAGTTGCAATATACTCTTTATCGTCATTTAAAAATTCAATTAACCTTGTTGCTTTTCCGATACAAACGGGCAAAACACCTGACGCAAAGGGGTCGAGAGTTCCCGTGTGTCCGATTTGTTTAATTTTAGTGACGCGGCGGAGTTTTGCAACAACATCATGAGAGGTTATGCCCTCAGGCTTATACACATTCAAAAATCCGAACAAAACTTTTCGGGATTCTTCGCACTCCGTAATTGACACAGCCGCATTTCCCATATTCCGCTCAGAATTACTCATAATAATATTTACAGTTCCCCTCTGGAAATTTTATCAATAATTTCCGTGACCCTTGAACCTTTTTCAAATGAATCGCTGTAAACGAATTTCAATTCGGGTGTCAGGCGTAATCTTATACGTCTGCCGACTTCGTAACGAATTTTCGGGGTGCTTTTTTCAATAACCTCTTTGGATTTTTCTATTTGTTCCGGAGAACCCAAAACGCTATATATAACCTTTGCAAACGAATTATCGTGAGAAACCTCAACATCAACAATAGACACAACGCCTTCCAGCCCTCTGATTTCTTTGCGAAGAATTTCAGAGATGTCCCGCATAAGTTCTTTTCTGACGCGTTCGTTTCTTAATGTCATAACTTTCTCCTTTTTGTTCATTATAACATAAAATGAAAATTTTTAATCGCCGTTTGTAATTATCTTGACAAAAACATAAAAATAATATTTAATAAAGGAAAAA
>CALVER010000031.1 GCA_944326625.1 Candidatus Gastranaerophilales bacterium
ACAATTTGTTTATGCGAAAATGTTAATTTCGCTGCTTTAATCGGTTTTTTACCGCAAATTTCACATTGTTTTGACATAATTTTATTCCTTTTCTAGCTAGTTGTGTAATTTAATAATATATTAAAAATCAAAATAATCAAGAGTCATGTTAAAATAGCTTAACGTATCTTTCTGCCAAGTGACAATCCTGCGGGAAGACCTAATACAACATTTTCATAGTCAGGGTGTTTGTTTATGGCATCAATAAATGTTTGAGTTTTTTCTTTGTGGGAAAGAACGTTATCGCAGCAGATAAATCCGCCCGGTATTAAATGCGGGTGTATGAGGTTAAAATATTCAATATACTCTTTTTTATTTGCGTCAATGAATGCAAAATCTATTTTATAATCTTCGGGCAAACCTTTTAGAACATCGCATGCCGAACCCTGAATAATTGATATTATGTCATTAATCCCGCACGATTTAAAGTTTTCTCTCGCAACGGAAAATCTTTTTTCCCAAAATTCAATTGTTGTTAAGTGTCCGCCGGTTTTTTTGAGCGCTTTGCCGAGCCAAATTCCGGAATATCCGTTTGAAGTGCCGATTTCGAGCGCATTTTTACAGTTTGCGGCTTGTATCAAAGTATATAGAAATTCTCCCGTAACCCTTGAAATATTCCAAAAGTTTTTTTGTGTTTTTTCAAGATTTGTCAAAATGTTTTCGGTAGTTTTGTCAAAATATTCTGTCATTTGTTAATCTTTGTTACTTTGTCTGTTACAACTATTGCTCTTATGGGAACTTCTATGGGGCTTAGTTTTACAATTTGTTTTTTGACCATATCTAAAACACAGTATATTGAGGCTCTTGTGTCTGAAATTATAGCAAGATTTGTTCCTTCAATCGGTGTTATTCTGGTTGCAAAACCGTTTGTGTTCAGGTAAATTGCATCCGTAAGTTCGTCGGTTTTTGTATTAATTATTTGAACAACATTGCCTTCTGCACCAAGAATAAAAAGGTTATTGCCAAAAGCGAGCATATCAACCGGTTTTGCGGTAATTTCAATTTCCGCAATTAATCCGTTTGTATCGTAGTCAATTATTGCAAGGTGGTTTTTTGTGCGGCTTGTTATATATAATTTGTTATTATCAAACGCAATTTTGGACACGTTCGGAAATTTTCCGATATCTTTTAAAAGGTAATTGTTGTCAAGTTCAATTGCCCAAATTTCGTTTGTTTTTTTATCAACATAAAATATTTTTGTACCGTCAGCGCTGAGAGTTAATCTTTCGCACATACCGTTTATTTTTATTTGTTTGGAAAGGGTCATAGTTTCAAGGTTTACAATATATATACTTGAATCTTCGGGACTTGAAACATAAGCAATATTTTTATCGTTATCAACCAAAATTTCATCAGGATGTGCTGTAAAAAGAATTTCTTTTATTACATCTTCATCCGCAAGCGATATAACATTTAAAGACGAACTGCCAAAAGATGTTACGAGCAAGAATTTGTTTTTATAGCCTTTCATTGCATTCGGAACATGATTTTGAGAAAGCGCATAGGCCGGCGTTTTATTTTCGGAATTTATTACCTGAATGTTTTTTGAATATCCCGTAGCTACGTAAAACGTTTTATTTTTAAGCTCCGGCACGGGTGTGACAGTATTTTGCACATTTGCATGTTTTATCTGCGGAACCTCTACCCTTAAGCCAGGATTTTCATCAAGTGTTATATTAAGGTTCCCGATAATACCTTTTAAGTTTTCCGGAATAATTAATCCTCGGGGTACAAGCATATCTTGCGGCAAAAGTCCGTTTCTGATTTCCTCCGGTACATTAACCGGTGAAATTATTGTTTTTTTGCCGTTTGGATTGTTAATTACCTTTAATAAGACGTAATTGTTATTAAAAATTATGGCTTCAGGTTTATCTTTTAAGGTCTTATCAGCGGGTATTGCGGATTTGATTGCAATATTGTCAACCTCCAGCGGCTTTGCAGGAAATAGCGGCAGATAAACTGTTGCGTCAGGTAAAATTATTACCCCGTCAAATCGAAATTCCGTTTTAGGAAATGTGGAATTGATATAATTTTGTATATCTGCAGGAATTTTTGCCGCAAAGCTTAAGTTTGCGCTCATGAATATTAAAAAGAGTAATAATATAAGTTTACGCATTGTTAAAAACTCCTTTAACTTTAGACATCAAAGATTCCTGAGGCTTTTTATTTGTGTTAATTTCAAACAATCTTCGGTAAAGATTTTTTTCTTCATCGGAAAGCTGTGTCGGGGTTTTAACCGTTACAACCACAATGTGGTCGCCTCTCTGGGAAGGTCTTGAGATAATCGGAACTCCGGCACCTTTGATTTTTATTGTATTACCGCTTTGAATTCCTGCCTGAATTTGAATTTTTTGTTCTCCGTCAAGAGTTTTTATAGTAACCTCATCTCCGAGAACCGCCTGTGCCGGTGAAATTTCAAGCATTGTATAAACATTTAAGCCGTCACGCTGGAAGTATTCGGATGGTTTTACATGCAAAACAACAAATAAATCGCCTGCGTGTCCGCCGTTTATCCCCGCGTCACCTTCTCTTGAAACACGGATTTTAGACATATTATCTACGCCTGCCGGAATTTTTATTTCAATTTTCTTTTCTTTTTCAATTCTGCCATGACCTTTACATGCAGGGCAAGGGGTTTCAATTTTTTGACCTGAACCGTGGCAGTCAGGACATGTACTGATTTGAGTAAAAGCACCTAATGGTGTTCTTGCAACTGTCTGCACCTGACCTGTTCCGCCGCAGGTTTTACAGGTTACGGGTTTTGAACCTTTTGCCGCGCCTGTTCCTCCGCACTCTGTACAGGTCTCAAGGTGGTCAAATTTAATTTCTTTATTTGTGCCGAAAATTGCCTGTTCAAATTCAATTTCAATATCAAGTCTTAAGTCGTCACCGGGCTGCGGTGCATTCGGATCCGGTCTGCCTGTGCCAAAGCCGAAACCCATTCCGCCAAAAAATGAATTAAATATATCATTCAAATCGCCAAACCCGCCTGCAAACGGCCCGCCCGTGTCAAATCCTGCATTTTTTAATCCGTCTTCGCCAAAGCGGTCATAAGTTGCGCGTTTGTTGTCATCCATTAATGTTTCGTAAGCTTTGCCGAGTTCTTTGAATTTTTCTTCCGCATCGGGCGCTTTGTTCACATCAGGGTGATATTTCCGCGCCATTTTTCTGAAAGCTGATTTTATTTCATCTTTTGTTGCGTCTTTTGATACTCCGAGTATTTCGTAATAATCTGCCATTCTTCCTCAAAACCATTCTAACTTTCGGCTGTTGCTACATTCACTAACGACGGACGGAGAACTTTATCTCCCATTTTATAACCCTTTTGTAAAACATTTATAATTGTGTGTTCAGGGTGTTCGCTTGTCGGGGTCTGCATTACGGCTTCATGAAAATTCGGGTCAAATTGCTGACCTTCTGCTTCAATTTCTTCCAGACCCAATTTCTGTAATGTTTCCAGAACTTGTTTATGAACAAGGTTAAAGCTGTCTTTAACCTGTTTGCAGTCTTCAACATTTTCTAAAGCTTTTTCTCCGCGTTCAAAATTATCAAGGATTTCCGTCATTTTTTTAAGAGCGTTTTCTGCCCCGTATTTTAAAAGGCTTTCGCGTTCCTGTTCCTGTCTTTTGCGGTAATTGTCAAAATCCGCTGCAAGCCTTATATACTGTTGATTTAATTTGTCATATTCTTCTTGAAGCTTGTTGCCTTCTGTATCAGGAGTGTTTTCTTCATTTGGTTGTTCATCCGGTTGTTTTTCCTGTTTAATTTCCGGTTCAGCGTCTTTTTTAAACGGATTGTTATTGTGTTTATGACTCATAGTTTTTCCCCTTATTTAATTATATTATAAGTTATCAAAAGTAATAAACAAGTTAAATTTATTATTTTTTAATATTTCATAAATTGTTTTATTGCCAAATAGAGAAAAATTTGATAAGATAAATTTGTAAAAGAAGGAGAAAAGCTATGGTATTTAGAAATTTTTTTAAAAACGGGGGGGGGCGTCTCCTCTAAGTAGACAGGACAAGGGTTTCAGCGGGTTTAAATATGAAAATACCGCAGTTGACAATTTTAAAAATGAATACTACAATTCTAATATGATGATTTATAGTTCAAAAAATAAAGGTTTTACTCTGGCCGAGGTTTTAATTACCCTCGGTATCATCGGTGTTGTTGCAGCGATGACAATTCCGACATTAATTGCGAATTATCAGGAAAAGCAAACAATAACGCGTTTGCAAAAGGCGTATGCCACATTGAAAAATGCGTTTGAACTTGCAAAAGTTGACCATGGTGATTATTCAACGTGGTCATGGAATCAGCATCCTTCTACTTATGAGTCGCCTGAGCAATATTTCTGGGAGAATTATATATTGCCGTATTTAAAGGTTGCTGAAAAGCATATTCCGGATTCTTCGCACAGATGCGCCGAGACTGTAAAAGGACTTAGCGGCTATGCAATTTCATATACGGATAGTGTGTGCGTTATTTTAAACGATGGTACGTCCATTTATTCTTGGGTCGGAGGTGATACATATTATCCGCATGTATGGATTTATGTCGATGTAAACGGTAAATCAGAACCGAATGTTGTGGGAAAAGATGTTTTTGCAATGTATTTTTCACCGGGCAATCCGGGAAAAACTGCCGGAAATGAAAATGATGACGGTGAAGTTGTGGATGCCGATAAACCCTTTAATATTGGATATGGTTTAAAGTTATTTGGTGAAGGAAGCGGTTTTACTGCAGAAGAGATGATGGAGCCTAATTTTGTTGTTCACGATAATGTGGCTGCTGATATACATCCGTCATGCAGTTCGAAAGGCTACGGTCAAACTTGCGGCGCGGTAATCCAATTGAGCGGCTGGAAGTTTCCCGACGGTTATCCGAGATAAAAAAACTCCCTTCGGGGAGTTTTTTGTTTACATATTTTAAAATATTTACACCATTATGTTGTCGTTGTATTATTATTTTATTAGACGATTACAGACTTTGAGGAAATAAAATTGGTTGAAAAATTTTATATAAAAGGCGGAACTCCGCTTAAAGGTGAGGTTTTGATAGGCGGTGCAAAAAATTCCGTCCTGAAATTAATGGCTGCGGCGCTTTTGGCAAAAGGTGAATCAAAAATTTATAATGTGCCTGAATTGACCGATGTTGAAATTATGCTTCAGGTTATTAACAGTTTAGGAGTTAAAACTTCTTACGATAAAGAGGAAAAATCTTTAACTATTGATGCAACTGAAATTACCAATATTACGGCAAAATATGAACTGGTAAGTAAAATGCGTGCATCATTTAATGTTCTGGGTGCACTTGTTTCCCGTTGTAAAGAGGCAATTGTAGCACTTCCGGGGGGCTGTGCAATAGGCGAACGCAGAGTTGATTTCCACATAAAAGGTCTTGAGGCGCTCGGCGCGAAATTAAAAATAGAAAACGGTTATGTTCATGCAAAAGCAAGCAGACTTGTCGGTGCGGAAATCTGTTTGGATCTGCCCTCAGTCGGTGCGACGGAAAATTTAATGCTTGCGGGCGTTTTTGCGGAAGGTTCCACAAGAATTCAAAACGCGGCTCAGGAGCCGGAAATTGTTGATCTGGCAAACTTTTTAAACGCAATGGGTGCGGATATTATCGGTGCCGGAACATCAGAAATTGTTATTAACGGTGTAAAACCCGAGGATATGCACCCCATTGAATACACAACAATTCCCGACAGAATTGAGGCAGGGACTTATATGGCGGCAATTGTAGGTACTAAAGGCAAGGCCGTTATAAGAAATATTTATCCCGCACATTTGTCGTTCTTTACGGATAAATTATTGAAAATGGGCGCAAATATCAAACTTGTTGACCCGACATCAATTGAAGTTTCAAATAAAAACAGATTAAATTCAATAAATTTCGTAACTCAGCCTTATCCCGGTTTTCCGACGGATTTACAGTCAATGGCAATGACGCTTTTGACAACTGCAAACGGGGTCGGAATTATTACGGAAAGTTTGTACGAAAACAGATTCATGCAGGTGCCTGAATTAAGACGTATGGGAGCTGATATTCATCAGGACAGAAACCATGCCATTATAAAAGGTGTAAAAAAACTTACAGGTGCAACGCTTACGGCAAGCGACCTGAGAGCCGGTGCGGCACTTGTTGTTGCGGCATTAATGGCCGAGGGCAATTCAGTTATTGAAAAACTACATCATATAGATAGAGGATACGAAAATTTTGAAAATAAGATAAGATTGTTAGGAGGCAAAATAGAGAGAAAAGATGATGTAATATCTCCTGTTGAGCTTACGGAGGAAATACGAAATGAGTCCTACATATAAACGCTGGTATGATCATGACCCGTTACTTTTGGAAGTAATTGAGCTTTTGCGCAATTATCAGAATGAATTGCATGCTCAGGCTGAAATTTTCTTGCAAAAGATTGAAGAAAAAGTTTCCAAAGAAACGGTTGACAAATTTTACGCTATGGTTAAGCCTGTTAATGCCAATAACCGTTGGTATGATAAGGATCCCGTAATTTCCAAAACAGTTGAAATTTTGAGAATTGTTCCGCCGGAAGCTCAAAAAATTTGCGCCCAGAATTTTATCAAAACACTTAAAGAAATGGGTATTGATTATAAAAGCCCCAATGCTCAGCAATAATAATGTTAAATATTGATTGTTTATCCGGTGAAAAATTTTTAGAATACAGAGATTATGTCAAAAAATCATGGTCTTTTGCTGTTACGGGATTAACTTCGCTTTTAAGGCTTTTGTTAGTCAAAAATGCCCGTGACTATTCCAAAAAGAAAATTCTGTTTGTTACATCAACCGAACAGAATGCATTAAAATTTCAAAACGATTTCAAAAAAGGTTTTGATATTGATGCCGCGTTAATACCTTTCCAAAATATTTCAATGTATGAGGGAATTTCGCCGAATTTGTATGAATATTCCGAGCAGATAAAAATTTTGCGTCAAAAACCCGATATAGTTATTTGCCCTGTTAAGACTCTGCTTGAAAAGTTTCCGGATGAAGAATTTTTCGAGAAAAATTCTTTGAAAATAAAAGTGGGTGGCGAGGTTAATTTAAAAGAATTAAGCCAAAAGCTAGTTAATTTGGGCTACAAACGTGCCACAATGGTGAGCGATATCGGTGAATTTAGCATAAGGGGCGATATTGCGGATATTTTTTCACTGGACGATAACCCTGTAAGGATTGAATTATGGGGAGATGAAGTTGTAGATATCAGGTATTTTAACAATGAAACTCAAAAATCAGTCGAAAAGGCAAAAGAGGTTGAGATTTTACCTGTATATAAATTTGTGCTTGATGAAAACAGCCCGAAACTAAACGAGGAAGACGAAGGGTATTTTGAAGGGATTGAAGTTTATCAGAATTATTTTAATGACAACCTTGTCGGGGTTTTGGATTATTTAGAAGACTATATAATTGTTTTTGACGAAACGTCTGAAATTTACTCAAAGTATGAATTTGTTGCGGGGAATTTGGAAAAACAACTTGAGGAAAATTTAAAACTTGAGCTTTTAAAACCGTTAAATGGCAAAAATCATTTTACTTTTGAAGAATTTTTGAGAAAAACGTCTTATTTCGTAAAAATCGGTCTTAATAATTTTATAGACGGCGAAATGGATGATATTATTGAATTTAACGCCATGCCGCTTCAAAATTTTGAGGCGAATTTAGATGCAATAGCCGATTTTATAAAAGAACGATCCGCTGAATTTAATGACGGCGGGTATAAAATTATCATAGCAACGGATTACCCTGAGCGTGTCAAGCAAATCTTGAGCGAGCGGGAAATATTTGACGTTGAATATACTGAAAGCCTTGCAAGCGCCGGATGTATTCTCGAGGATTGCAAAACAATTGTAATGACCGATAGAGAACTGTTTAACAAACGTTCCAAAGAAATTACCGCGGCAAAACGTTCATATTACAAAGAAAAACCTGAATTTATCGAAAATATAAATGATATTCAGGAAGGAGAATACGTTGTTCATACAATTCACGGGGTGGGGATATACAGAGGGCTTACCCAGCAGGAAATTGACGGGCAGCTGAAAGATTACCTGACAATCGAATATGCTGCAAAAGACAGGCTGCACATTCCTGCAGAACAAATTAACATGCTTGTCAGATACCGCGGCTCCGGAAATATCAAGCCGAAACTTTCCAGAATGGGCGGTAAAGATTGGGAAAACACCAAGGCAAGGGTTAAAAAAGAAGTTGAAGCTGTTGCGTATGATCTTTTGAGACTTTATGCAAGACGAAAAATGCAAAAAGGATTTCAGTTTTTGCCTGATACCACATGGCAGGTGGAAATGGAAGAAGCTTTTGAATTTGTTGAAACTCCCGATCAGATGCGTGCAATAAACGAAGTCAAGGCCGATATGGAAAGTGATGAGCCTATGGACAGACTAATTTGCGGTGATGTGGGTTTTGGTAAAACTGAAGTTGCAATGAGAGCTATTTTTAAAGCAATAACTTCCGGCAAACAGGTGGCGGTTGTTGTCCCGACCACTATTCTTGCGCTCCAGCATTTTCAAACAATGTCTGAAAGATTTAAGCCTTTTGGGGTTCATGTTGAATTGCTTTCAAGATTCAGGAGTAAAAAAGAGCAGAAAGATACGATAAAAAATCTTGCAACAGGAAGCTGCGACGTGGTAATCGGTACTCACAGGCTTTTGCAGGACGGAATTGTATTCAAAGATTTGGGGCTTCTTGTAATTGACGAGGAACACAGATTTGGCGTCCGCCATAAAGAAAAACTTAAACAGTTGCGTGAAAATATTGATATTATTACAATGTCTGCAACGCCTATTCCGAGAACTCTTTATATGTCGCTATCGGGAATTAAAGATATGTCGGTTATTAATACTCCTCCCAAAAACAGGCTTCCTATAAAAACCTATGTCGGCGAGTGGAATGAAAATATGGTTAAAAATGCCATTATTCATGAGCTTGACCGCGAAGGACAGGTTTTTTATCTTTATAATCGTGTTGAAACTATTGAAGAATTTAAATTTCATCTGCAAAAACTTGTACCCAATGCCCGAATTGCCGTAGGACACGGACAGATGGACGAAAAACAGCTTGAAGAAGTAATTGTTAATTTTGCAAACCATGAATATGATATTCTTCTTGCAACAACGATTATTGAAAACGGAATTGATATTCCTAATGCAAATACAATGATTATCCATGATGCAGACAGATTCGGACTTGCGCAGTTGTATCAATTAAGAGGTCGTGTCGGTCGTTCCCAAAGACAGGCTTATTGTTATTGTTTTTACAGAAAAAGTAAAGAGATTACAAAAGACGCAGTACACAGATTAAAAGCTATAAAAGAATTCACAACACTCGGAAGCGGTTATCAAATCGCATTAAGGGATGTCGAGATAAGAGGGGTCGGAAATATTCTCGGCACCAAGCAGCACGGTCACATGATAAATGTCGGTTTTGATACATATTGCCAGCTTCTGGAGGAAACTGTTCAGGAGCTGCAGGGTCATTATGTGGAAAAATCAGAACCCACTATTGTTGATATAAATGTAACAGCATTTATTCCGGATGAATGGGTTGGGTCTGCTGATCAAAAAATGATAGAATACAAACGTCTGGCGGATGTAAAATCTCAGCTTGAATTGGATTATATAACCGAGGAGTGGAAAGACAGATTTGCAAAACCTCCCGAAAGCGTTGAAAATTTAATAAAATTAATCAAGATAAGGCTCGCCGCAACTGATGTAAAGATTTCGCTCATACGTGAAACTCCGGAAAATATCAGGATTTATACGCCATTTACCCAGCCTGAGTGGAATATAATTCAAAAAGCGCTTCCCGGTAATATATTAAAACGTATAAAGTTTACAATTGCACCGAAATCTTGTGAGGAAGGCAATTCAATTATTTTGCTAAATAATTCGTATATGAATTTTGATGAAGTATTTAACATTTTAACGGATTTGTTTTATTATATTTATAAAGTCAGTCATGAATATTAAATAAGGAGACATTTATATGAAGGGAAAAAAATTACTTGCAACACTTGCGGTATCAGCAGTATTGTTTGCAGGCTGCGGTCTTAAATCTCATGAGGCCGTTATTAAGGTAAATGACAATGTTATCACGCAGGCACAATTTGACAAAGCTTTTGACAAACAAGCCGACAATTCCGCATTCGCAAGAATGGGAATAAAAATTAAAGAAAATCCTAACGGCTTTATGTATTTGATGATTAAAGAACGTGTTACTAATGAATTAATCATCAGAGCGCTTTTGGATGAAGAATTGGCAAAACGTAACATTAAGGTTACAAAAGATGATGTTGATCAGGCCGTAAAAGAAATTATTGATAAAGTAGGTTCTAAAGAACAGCTTAATTTGATTTTAAAACAAAACGGAATTTCTTCCTCACAATTCAGAAAAGATTTGCAGGAAGAAGTCAAGATGAAAAAACTTGCTTTGCAATTGGGTGACAGCAATGTCTCTGATGCTGAAGCTAAAAAATTCTATGATGATAACGTTGCTAAATTCAAATATCCGGAAAAAGTCAGAGCATCTCATATTTTGATTTCCGCAAACCCTGTTGAAATTGAAGAAGTTATTACTTCTGATCCGAAAAATAAAGAGCTTAAACCGGAAGAAATTAAAGCAAAAGTCAATGAAGAACTTAACGCAAGAAAAGCTAAAGCTGACAAATTATACAACGAAGTAAAAACAAATGTTGATAACTTTGCAAAACTTGCAAAAGAAAATTCTGATGATACAACTACTGCTGTAAAAGGCGGTGACTTAGGGTTCTTTGCAAAAGAAGAAATGGTGCCGGAATTTTCAAAAGCTGCGTTTGCACAACGTCCGAATACTGTCTCACCGGTTGTTAAGTCACAATACGGCTATCACATAATTCTTGTGACAGACAGAATGGAAGCAGGCCAGGAGCCGTTTGAAAAAGCAAAAGTTGAAATTAAAAACTACCTGACGAACCAAAAACAGCTTAAACTTCTTGATGATTTGACTGAATCTTTGAAGAAAAATGCAAAAATTGAATTTGTAAATCCCGAATATGATCCGAAAAATATTCAGGATAAGCTTCAAAAAGAAGTCAAACAGCAGATTGATAATGCAAAGCCTAAAGCTGAAGAAAAATAATAAAAAGCACCCGTAAGGGTGCTTTTTTATTGCCAAAATAAAGTAATTTAATAACACCAAAAAAAAGAGAAAAGCTACGGAATTTTAAAGATTTTTCAAAACTGGAGAGGGACAGTAGCTTAACCTTCGCAGATTATTATTTTACGGGTCATTGCGAGGCCGAGCGAAGCGAGGCCGTGGCAATCGCAAAGTCGTT
>CALVER010000032.1 GCA_944326625.1 Candidatus Gastranaerophilales bacterium
TAAGACCTCTGCCAGTGTAAAACCTTTTTTATCCATTTATTCTTCCTCCGGTTGATTTATTAAATTAGATTATATATAAATAGACTAATCTATTTATATATAGTTTATTATAACGTTTTTTGCAGAGAGTGTCAAGCTAAACTATAATTAAAGAATGGTAATAAACGATTTTGATGATTTTCAGCTAGTGAAGTATCTATTAAACAAAGAATACATGCTGCAAAAGGACTTGTCGGACAAACTAAACGCAAGAACAGGCAAAACAACTAAGCCTGCGAATTTTTCCGCAAAATTAAAAAGGCAATATTTAACTTATCGGGAATTACGCTACATATGCGACATTCTGGGGTATGATTTAATTATTCAAAAGCGTAATTAAGCTTTATAAACATTTAAGCCGGCTACATACCAAACAAATCAGCGTGAGAGCCTGTTGCTGTTGCGACAAGCAACAGCTCATCTTTTTCAATTCTGTAAATCAACAGCCAATCCGGCTCAATATGACATTCTCTAAAATCTTTCCATTCTCCTTTAAGTTGATGATCTTTATTAAATTCCGGCAACGTTTCGCCTTTTGAAAGTCTATCAAGAATATCCACCAGCAAATCAATATTTTTCCGGCGTTTTTTCATCAGCTTTACATCACGTTTCATCCTGCCGGTAAATACAATGTCATACATTAATTAATCCTCTAACATTGCCTTAACAGCATCTTTTGCCGTTTTATAAGGTTTGCTCAAATTTTCTTTGTTCAAAGCATCATTCATAGCTTTTTTCAAAGAATAATCAGCACGTTTTACTTCAAAAGGCATACCGCCATTTGCAATAGCAATGGTTAAAAAAATCCTGACTGCGGTAGACGTATCAAGTCCCAAACTCGCAAAAAGCTCATCTGCGGCATTTTTCAAAACATCATCTACTCTTATTTGTATTGTTTTAGACATATGCACCTCAAGTATTTGTATATACATTATAATACATTATAATATATTTGTCAATACAAATAACTACAATACGTTTAATATAGTTCTGACAATCTATTATTCAACGCCGACAGGGGCAAGGGTTTCGAGGTATTTTACCGCATAAACCGCACCGACAGCGCCGTCTGAGGCTGCAGTTATAACCTGACGCAAAGGAGTGTGTCTAACATCACCCACCGCGAAAACGCCGTCAACAGAGGTTTTCATGGTTTCGTCAGTCAGGATAAAACCGCCTTTGTCCTGCTCGATTTGGCCGTTAAAAAGTTCAATATTCGGAACCATGCCGATATACGGGAAAACGCCGTTCACTGCAAGTTCAGACCTTGAACCCGACTTAACGTTTTCAATAACGACCGTATTAACCAGATCTTCGCCCTTAATTTCTTTCACGACGCTATCCCAGACAAATTCGATTTTTTCATTTTTGAATGCGCGTTCCTGAACGATTTTGTCCGCTCTTAGGGCATCGCGTCTGTGGATTACATAAACCTTATCGGCAAATTTTGTCAAATACATTGCTTCTTCCACTGCTGCGTTACCGCCGCCCACGACAGCAACGATTTTATTTTTATAAAACGCGCCGTCACAAACCGCGCAATAGCTGACTCCGCGGCCGACGAATTCTTTTTCGCCCGGAACACCCAATTTCATAGGCTGGGCGCCCGTTGCGATAATTACGGATTTTGCCCTGAATTCATATTCATTTGTCAGAATTATTTTAGGATTAGAAATCAAATCAACGCGCTCGATTTCCTGCATCGGAAACTTTTCAACACCGAATTTATCGGCGTGTTCTTCAAACTTTTCCATCAAATCAAACCCGCCCACAGTGCCGAAACCGGGGTAATTTTCAAGCTCAAGGTAATTTGACGGCTGACCGCCCATCATGTTAATATCGACAATTGCGGTTGAAACAGCGCCGCGCGCCGCATAAATTCCTGCAGAAAAGCCTGCCGGACCGCCCCCTAATATTACCGTATCAAATTCTTTTACCTGCATACAATCCTCACTCTATACTTGTACCTGCTATTTTTTCACCTTTAAGCGAATAAACCGCTTTTGCCGTTTTTATAACGGAATTATCGACATCGGAAAGAGTTTCGAGCACAAGAGTATTTGTACCCGAAAACTTATCGCCGGTCAATTTAATCTCAACTGTATCCGTCAAAATTTTTCCGTCATAATTGCCTTTTTTGGTAAATCTGATTGCATCATCGCCTACATAACTCAGGGTTATGGAAGCTGATGCGCCCGTAAAAGGGTTGCTGAGATTAATGACGCTGCCGGACTTTGATAAGTTCCAAATATCCGTATTTTCTTTCCTAAAATTTTTCGGACTGTTGGTTTCCGTCAAAACCGACTTAACCCGCCACGTTCCGTAAAAACTTTTCGGAAGCTGTTCCTGTAATGAAATTCCCGCCTTTAACACCTCTCCATTATACCCGTCACAGTTTCCGAAATTAACGGATAAAATAATTACAAAAAGCGGCAATATAAAAAGTTTTAAGATTTTACGAAACATTATTACCCCAGCGCCATTTTTTCGCGAAGAATACTTGCAGATTCTTCATAACCCACACGTCCCATAAGAGCATACGTATAATTTTTAGCCTGTTCAACCCCGGGCTGATCAAACGCATTAATGTTATACAAAGCGCCTGCGATTGCGGTTTGAATTTCAAACATATACAAAAGCTGACCGATATAATAGCCGTTGATTTCAGGAAGTGTAATCGTGACCGTCGGCTTGTTATAATCCGTCAGAGTAACCCTTGTCGCATCAGCCTCCGCATTCAATAAATCGTTTATTGTTTTTCCGCCGAGATAACCTATTCCGGTGTATTCAAAAATTTTCGGGATTTCAAGGTTATTGTCAAACTTTTTAACCCTGATGAAATTAATAATTTTGTCATTAGGACCTTCGTTATACAATTGGATTTGGGAATGCTGGTCGGTTGCACCGAGGGCTTTGACGGGAGTAGGTCCGATATGCACCGTGTCACCTTGAAGATTTTTTTCTTTTCCCAGAGATTCCGCCCACAATTGCGCATACCAGTCAGCAACATACCTTAAACGGCTTGAATACGGCATCATAACCGAAATATTTTTGCCTTTTTGGGTATCCATAAGAAAATGTATCAAGGCGTTTTGCGCTGCGATATTTTCGCGGATATCGGTATTTTTAAGGATTAAATCCATATCTTTGACGCCGTTAATAATTTCGTCAATATCGAGCCCGACAAGGGCAAAAGGCAATAACCCGACTGCCGAAAACACGGAAAATCTTCCGCCGACATCATCGGGGATAATAAAAGTTTTGTACCCTTCCTGATCCGCGATTTGCTTAAGCACGCCGGTATTTTGGTCTGTAGTGGCGACGATATTTTTTCTGTAATCTACGCCGAGTTCTCTTTCCAGTCTGTCTTTTATAATCATAAACTGAGACATGGTTTCAGCCGTTGAGCCGGATTTTGTAATCACATTGACAAGAGTTTTAGACAAATCAAGAACATCTAGCATACCTTCAATAGTATCGGGGTCAATATTATCGAGGAAAAATATTCTCGGAAACCCATTGCGCTGTTCGGGAGAAAGCAAATTCCAGTAAGGTTTCAAAAGCGCCTCAGTCACCGCCATACCGCCGAGCGCGGAGCCGCCGATTCCGAGGACAAGAATATTTTCAAACCTGTTTTCAACAAGTGCGGCATATTCTTTCACATACCAGACTGTTTCTTCGCTGTAACCCAAATTCATCCACCTGAGCCACTGGCCGGGTTTGTCTTTTCGTTTGTTCAAATCAAGAATAATATTTGCGATTGTGTCTTTAAATTCGTCGAATTTTTGTTGAATATTCAGCCCGTTTTCTTCACCTATAAGCGAGGAATCGGCATATTTATAATTCAGCTCAATCATACGTGCTCCCTTAATTTGATTATACCCGCTCAAGGTCAAAATGCAAGGGGACGATAAAGGGAATAAGGTAATAAGTGAATAAGGTAATAAGTGTTATATAAAAAGCAATCTTGGTAAATGCCACATAGATTAATCTATGATACAACTTATTCCCTTATTCCCCTATTTACCTATTCCCTTCTATACTACTTTTCCACCTTATCGAGTTTTGCGACTTTAGCTGAGCGCATAAGCCTTGTTTTTTCTTCAAGACGTTTTTGCTGATAGCCGTAAGTTGCGTAAATCAAAAGCCCGATTAGCATCCACAACGGGAAATATAAAGACGATGTGGTCAAAAATTTCATGGAATAAAACATCAAACCGCCGCAGGTAACAATCCCGAGAATCGGAAATAACGGCGACAAAGGCACTTTAAAAGGTCTTGGGCGGTCCGGATCTGTTTTTCTCAAAATCAATACCGCAATACAGATTATGATAAATGACGTAAATGTACCGAAATTACACAATTCCGCGGAAATACTCAAATCCATAAACAACGCGCAAATTATAACCACAATTCCGGAAATCCACGTCAAAACGTGCGGAGTTCTGTATTTTCTGTGAATAAGACGCAAAGATTTTGGCAAAAATCTGTCCCTGCTCATTGCGTACAAAATTCTTGTAGTACCTAACTGGTAAATCAAAAGAACGGACGTCAAAGCACACAACGCACCGACTGACAAAAGCCCCGCGAACCAGTCTTTGCCAATCATTCTCATAGCGTGCGCAATAGGCGCCTGAGTATCAATATGATGCAAAGGCACTGTTCCCGTCAAAACAAGCGCAACAAGCACATACAAAACAGTACAAAAAATTAATGTTCCCAAAATCGCAATCGGCAAATCTCTCTGCGGATTTTCGGTTTCTTCGGCGGTTGTTGAAATCGCGTCAAATCCGATATAAGCAAAGAAAATTAAAAACGCGCCCATAAAAATTCCCTCAAACCCGTTCGGGGCAAAAGGCGTCCAGTTTTCCGGCTTCACATAAAAAGCTCCGACCACAATAAATGACGTAATCATAAACATATTAATTCCGACCATAATACTTGCCACGCGGGTTGATTCCTTAACCCCTCTGATTAAGAGCAGAGTTAAAACAAGCACGATAAATATAGCCGGAAGATTAATCGCCACGGGGATTTTATCGAAAATAAACGGCATCTGCGTATGCGGATCAAGCCCGTATTTGTCGCAGAATGCAAACATATAACGGTAATCGTTTCTGAGCCACAGCGGAAAATTCGTTACAAAATGCGGCAGAATATGCTTAAAACCTTTCAAAAACTGGGCAAAATACCCTGTCCACGCGCTTGCGACAGTAATATTACCGATAGCGTACTCCAGCATCAAAATCCAGCCGACCATCCACGCCATAAATTCGCCCATTGTAGCATAAGTGTAGGTATAAGCACTTCCCGCAACAGGAATCATTGCGGCAATTTCGGAATAACATAACGCCGAAAACACGCACGCAATAGCTGCCAATACCATAGAAATTATAATCGCGGGACCTGCACCGACACCTTCGGGACCGCCTTGAATAGCGCTTCCGATTATCGTAAAAATTCCCGTACCGACAACAGCGCCGATACCGATTACAATAAGGTCAAAAACGTTCAAAGTTTTTTTCAGCTCCGACTTTTTGCTTACAGCAATCAATTCATCGGGGCTTTTTTTAATTAACATGTTTGATAAAATTGTTTTAAATGCCATTATTTAAGTAATTCCTGTTTTTTGCTGTGAACTTTTTCATTGTGAATTTTGTTTTCGTTAAGCCTGTTTTTAACAAACCCGTACAAAAGGTAAATCATGGCGCCCACACCGAGCCATACGGGGAACAAAAGCGCAGAGCTTGAAGGCTGCATTGATTTGTACACCATAAGCCCGCCGCATGTAATTATGCCGAGTGACGGCACAACCGGTGAAAACGGAACTTTAAACGGTCTTGGGCGGTCAGGATCTGTTTTTCTCAAAATCAATACCGCAACACAAACGATTATAAATGATGTAAATGTACCGTAATTGCACAATTCAGCAGCCACATCAAGGTTAAGCGTCAAAATTCCGACGACCGCCAAAAGTCCGACAGTCCACGTCAAAAGCGCCGGAGTTTTGAATTTCGGGTGAATTTTTTGAAATCTTTTTGAAATAAAATGATCCCTGCTCATTGCGTACAAAATTCTTGTTGCAGCCATCTCAAGAACCAGTAAAACTGATGTCAAACCGGCAAGAGAACCGATAGAAATCAATCCTGCAGCCCAATTTTGATGAGCAATTGTCATCATGCAATAAGCCATCGGAGCTTTCAAAAATCCCGCAGGAACAGCACTTGAGGTATCCTGCATACCGGTTAAAATCAGCGCGACAAGAACATAAACAATTGTCGTCACGATTAACGAACCGATAATCCCGACCGGCAAATCTTTCTGCGGATTTTTGCATTCTTCAGCCGCGGTTGCAAGCGCGTCAAATCCAATATATGCAAAGAAAATTATAAACGCACCCGCAAAAATTCCCTCAACACCGTTCGGGGCAAAAGGCGTCCAGTTTTCCGGTCTTACGTAAAACGCTCCGGCAATTACAAACAACGCAATAACCGCCAGTTTCACAAAAACCATAATCCCTGCCATTTTTGCGGAATCCTTTGTACCTTTTACAAGAATTGCAGTAATCAATAAAACAATTAATATAGCCGGAAGATTAATACAAATCGGCACGCCGAACAATTTAGGCACAAAAATATCAGGATTTGCCGAAACTATTTTTGCGGCTGAAAACGGGTCATTAACAAGCCAGACCGGCGGATTTGCAAGCCATGCCGGCAAAAATCTTTCAAAACCGCTCAAAAACTGCACCAGATGGTTGCTCCACGCACATGCAACCGCAATAAACCCGATTGCATATTCAAGCATCAAAACCCAGCCGACCATCCACGCCGCAAACTCACCCAGTGTTGCAAACGTATACGTATAAGCACCGCCCGCAACAGGTATCATTGTGGCAAATTCCGAATAACAAAGCGCGGAAAATATACACGCAATCGCCGCAATTACCATTGAAATCATCAGCGCAGGCCCCGCCCCGAGCGACGAATCGCCGCCCGCTGCAGCAATACCTACTATCGCGAAAATTCCCGAGCCTATTATCGCACCTACGCCTAAAATTATCAAATCCCAGACGCCGAGCGTTTTTTCAAGACCTGCTTTGCCTGCGTCGGCAAGCATTTCATCGGGGTTTTTAATTCTCGTAATCGTTTTCAAAAAATTGCGGGTTAAAGTCGCGCGACTATACTTTTCTGCCATCTATATTCCTTTTACTTGCAAAGAGGAAATCCCATTTCTTCTCTTTGTTCTACATACAATTTTGCAACGGCTGAAGCCATTGTTCTGACTCTGTTTATAAAATTAATTCGTTCGTCTTTGCTTATAACCCCTCTTGCATCAAGCAGATTAAAGGTATGAGAGCATTTCAAAACATAATCATAAGCCGGCAAAACAAGTTTTGCCCCAACACAATTATCCACTTCTTTTTGATACAAATCAAACATAGTAAACAAAGATTTTGCATCGGAAACTTCAAAATTATACTTTGACTGCTCGATTTCGTTCTGGAGGTATATGTCGCCGTATTTGAGCGTATCGTTCCACATAATATCGTAAACCGATTCTTTGTTTTGCAAATACATTGCGATACGTTCAAGCCCGTAGGTCAATTCAAGCGCAACCGGCTTAACTTCCAACCCGCCGACCTGCTGAAAATACGTAAACTGTGTAATTTCCATTCCGTCAAGCCAGACTTCCCAGCCCACACCTGCGGCACCGAGGGTCGGGGATTCCCAGTTATCCTCAACAAAGCGCACGTCATGCTCTTTTAAATCAATTCCCATAGCCTCAAGACTTTTCAAGTAAAGTTCCTGAGCGTTATCCGGCGAGGGTTTCAGAATAACCTGAAACTGGAAATAATGACCGAGACGATTCGGGTTTTCGCCGTATCTTGCGTCAGTCGGACGTCTGCAGGGTTCTATCATGGCTGTATTCCACGGCTCCGGTCCCAATGCACGCAAAAATGTCGCCGGATTCATTGTTGACGCGCCTTTTTCTATATCATAAGGCTGCTGGATTATACATCCGTAATCCGACCAGAATTTTTGTAAGTTGAATACCAGTTCCTGAAAGTTTAATGCCATATAACCGCACCTTTATTGTAAAAAATACACTCGTTTATAATACGACGGACATAGTAAAATTGCAAACGTTATGTTAAAAACTATTAAATATCTTAAATAAAATCGGCAAAAACTAGCAAATTTTATTTTTTACGGGTTATTAAACCGGTATGATAATACAGGCGATACAAAATTACACCAACATATACAACCCGAACTTCAGCGGTTTAACCCAAAAGATGAAACACCGTATGTATATAGACGGAAAAAAAGACATCTTGGAGATTATGAACAAACGCGATCCGTCGCAGACGAGTTATGTAGGCCAATTACCGCCGGGGATATTTTACAGACTTCCCGAACAAAACCGCGAAGCCGCCATACGCGAGATTATGAAAGCCTTTGACACCACAGCGCTGGAAATCCGCGCATTCAAACCCGGTGTTGAAAATTCCAACAGCGAATTCAAAAACAGACGGCCGGATTCCACGGTGGAAAATCTTAAAAAAGTCTTTGAAAAATACAACCTGATAGAACCCGACAGCGAATTTGACCTGAAATTTTTAGGCAGAGGCGACTATGGCAGCGCGTTTAAAATTGAAGGTGTGCATGACTATGTAACAAATGATGATTACATAATAAAAGTATTCACGGTCGCAGATAAAGGCCGCGAATGGCACCGCTACAAAAGCCACGGCAATTATGCGGAAATAAATACCGCCGAATACTGGATGGAAAATATCGGACTTGATACCCAGCGCGGCAAATTCTATTTCGGCAATATTGAAGCCGGCTATCTTGTGGATAATTTTATAGACAACAAAATGCCCCAGCCAAAAAAAATAGTGGATGAATACAAATGGGGAGCAAAGTTAACCGACGAAGAACTTGCCATGCCGAACGGTCACAACAAAATTAACAACTACAGCTACGATTGGGGCGGCGTCAGAGTGGTTAACAGGGTTAAAAACACCAACCGTACCGCAAGGTATGTACTTCATCAGATAAAAATTGCGGACAAACCTTATCGTGAAGCTCTCTGGTGGAAGATATACAATTCAAAAGGGCTTGATGAAACCGGTAAAAAAGCCGGCCTTGCGCTTTCCGTAAAACATCTGTCGGACAATAAACCGCTTATAAACAGGTGCTTTGAGGAAGATATTCCGCTTGTTGACGCTGCGCTTGCCTATGCGCTTAAATATATGCCCTATAAAGACGCAAGAAAACTCTTTGACAAACTTATGCAGCGCAACAACCCGGTTACACAAACTATTTTGATGAATGAAATTCCGCTGCTTGCAAAAGACAGACGAAAAGCGGAAATATTTGATGACCTTGACGTTCCGAAAGACGAAATTAAGCCGAAAAAAATTGAAATGTTCTATAATGCGGCGGCAAAATACGCTCTGCCGGAAGTCCGCGAACACCTTGCAAGCTATATTCACCTTTTGCCGGAAGATAAAATCCTGAAAAAATTCGACAAACTTGTCGAGCTTGACGATGAGCGGATTTATGAAAGACTTTTGCATAAAATGCGCGTCGTAAATGAAGATCAGTACCCGCTTGATCTGAAATTCAAAATGCTTGATAAGCTTGAAAACACAGTTAAAGACGATTTTATTAAAAAGGATATCCAAAAAACACGTGTTTTCCTTATCCGGAGAAATCTCGACGACACAGATTAATATTGGGAATAAGGGAATAGGGGAATAAGGGAATAAGTTGTTTCATTGATTAGTCTGAGCGGGATTTTTCCAAGATTGCTTTTTATATAACACTTATTAACTTATTTACTTATTACCTTATTCACTTCTTAGTATCTTAGTAACTTTTTTCTTGAGATCCTTCGGCTAAAGCCTCAGGATGACTGAGTGGTGTCGTGCCTTTGGCACCCCTCGCAATAGCCTGAATAATTGACGTCATTCTGAGCGCTAGCGAAGAATCTCTATTGCCCCTCTCCTGTCACTACGTGACACCCTCTCCCCTAGGGGGCGAGGGGAGCGACAATACTCACTTCCCTCACTTTACTCACTTCCATCACTTTCATGCTACAATAAAACCGGAGGCAAAATTATGGCAGAAAAAATAATAATATTTTCAGGCAAACAGTATTCGGGAAAAGACACGGCAGCAAAGATTATGCTTGATAAAATGCCGGATTACAAACGCTGCGCAATGGGCGACATTATAAAATTAACCTACGGCAGAGAAAAAGGTTTGACTTATGATGAAATCGAAAAAAACAAAGCCGAATACCGTCAGGATTTGATAAATTTAGGCAATTGGGGACGCGCGCAGGATCCTGATTACTGGCTGAAAAAGATTCTTGAACAGCCCGGAAATATTATTGTAACGGATGTGCGCGTGCCGCACGAATATGAAGTTTTCAAATCCGCAGGCGCAATTGCAATCCGTGTTGAAGCCACACGAGAAATCCGTATGTCCCGCGGCAATCTGGTCGGCGAAAACGATGTTACGGAAACAGGGCTGGATAACATTAAAGACTGGGATTACGTAATAGATAACAATTCCGACTACGCGGCGCTTGAGGCTCAGGTTAACAAAATTATTGAGGAAATCCGATAGTGGCAGGGGATTACAAAAAACTTTTGAAGAAAAAGAAGAAAAAATACTGCGATCCGAAAACCATGGGCGTCAATATTGATAAAAACGAATTCTACGAAATAGTTTTGTCGAACTCAGCCCACCCCGACAAAATGCGATAAATATTATTTTTCCGCCGAAAACCGGCAACTTGTCACATCCTTTGGCTCCCTCACAATAGCCTGAATAATTGACGTCATTGCGCCAGCGAAGAATCTCTATTGCCCCTCTCCTGTCACTACGTGACACCCTCTCCCCCGGGGGAGAGGGTAGAATTCAAACAAGTTCAGGATGCCAGATACGACCGTCATCCCGGACTTGTTCCGGGATCTTATTTTTAGATCCCGCAATAAATGCGGGATGACATACTTTTGGTTCCCTCCCCACTTGAGGGGGAGGGTGTCACGCAGTGACGGGAGAGGGGTGTCTGAATCACGACAGTCATTCTGAGGGCTTTAGCCCGAAGAATCTCATTTATTAAGATACTTCGCTAACGCTCAGTATGACGCTGAAAATTTTTGGTTTGCCATATAAATCCAAATTTTCCCACAAATTTTTACATTTCTTTTTGTTAGCTATACGTAACAAAAAATCGCACTTAAAACAATTTTAATTGTTCTTCTTTTGCAAAATGCTTATTGAGGAAGGATTTTCTGTGGTATTTGCAAAGCCCGT
>CALVER010000033.1 GCA_944326625.1 Candidatus Gastranaerophilales bacterium
CTACGTGCGTAGCACAAAAAAAAGAGCCTTAAAATTAAGACCCTTTGGAATAACTTTCATCATTCCTCGTAAATAGTGTGAAGTGTAGTGTGTGTGCTTAAAATTTTCTGTGATTCCTCAATTTTAAGCGTACCTCGTGTTTACATATATATAAAAAATTTTCAGTATATATTATTGCTATATTTTTGACATATATTCTGTTCTTTGTTACAAAATTTAATAAAACTCACAAAACCACTTTGTTTTTGGCACAAAAACGGGTATTATAGAATAAAAGAGGAGAAAATTATATGAACATATTAATTTCAAATGATGACGGAATTGCAGCTAATGGTATAAGAGCCTTAACCGAAGAATTATCAAAATATCATGATGTATATGTAGTGGCACCTGATAGAGAAAGAAGCGCGGCAGGGCACTCATTGACGCTCCATACGCCGTTAAGAGTTGAAGAACTGGAAGAAACAAGATCCGGTGCAAAGCGTACATGGGTTACAAACGGCACACCGGGAGACTGCGTAAAACTAGGTATCAATGCTATTTTAGCGCCCGAAGAACAGCCCGATTTTGTAATCTCAGGGATTAACCACGGGCCGAACTTAGGTTCCGACATTTTATATTCAGGTACGGTAAGCTGTGCAATGGAAGGTGCAATGCTTGGCGTTCCGAGTATTGCTGTGTCATTAGCCAGCATGCACTCCGAATATGAAGACTTCAAATATACCGCAAAATTTGTGGTATCACTTTTGAAAAAATTAAAAGATTTCAAATTCCCGCCCAAGATGCTTTTGAACGTAAATGTCCCGTCAATTGACGAAGACGACATTTTAGGCGTTGCAATAACCGAACTCGGCAGGAAAATGTTTACCGATAATTACGAAAAAAGAATTGACCCGAGAGGAAAAGTTTACTACTGGATGGCAGGCGAGCTTATAAGCGAACCTTCAACCGCGAACACGGATATTGCAGCCGTCAGAAATAACAAAATCTCAATTACGCCTGTTACCTTTGATATGACAAGAAAAGAAACAATGTCTGATCTCGAAGGCATTTTGTGCAAAGGCGACAGCTGCGACTGGATTTAGAATTTTATTCAATAATAACCCGCGCAGGGAAGTTATTTTTCAAGAGATCATTTGCAACACTCTGGGCTTTTTCACGTGAGGAGAAAGACCCAACCTGCAAAGTATAAGCTGCTCCGATATTTTTGACAAACGGCTGGACATTAAGTCCGGCTTCCTGAATAATTCCCTTTGCAACTTCTGCCTGCTCTGCTGTTGCATAATAGCCTACAATAACTTTTGCATTAACCGCCGGCTGCACAGGCTGCTGTACAGGCTGTGAATGTTCTTGAACTGCTGTTGAAGTATTTGCCGCCTGCTGCTCCGGCTGTTGATTATGAGGTTCCAAAATAATAGCTTCTTCTTCACCTATAGTCTGACGTTCGCGTTCCGGAATTTTCACTTTTTCTTCCAGCTCCGGCGAAAAAGTTTCGTCTTCAGTGTCATAGGAATTATCTTCCATTTGAATGAGCCTTAATCTATCGTCAACACTGCCTTTGACAACTTCTTCAGTTGAATATTCATCATCACCGATTGATACATCAACATCCGGCGACAATTGTTTTGCAACACCTAAAAATATCAACAGCAATACAAAAAATGCTGAAACAAATAATATTAAACCTTCATTGGGATTTGCTTCCAATTTTCTTTTGTATTCTTTATAACTGACATGAGAGGGTTTTTCAACTTTTTCATCATCTTCATAAATCATAACTACACTCCTCTTACCTTTGTTGACGCTAATATTATATCATCAATTTCTTCGGAATATTTTTGCATAATTTCTTTTGCCAAATCATCTATATCATTTATTCCCAAATCGTTTTCAAGCCCGCAAGCTTTGACGGGCGCACCTTGTGAATTTATGTTTATACCTGTATGTATTAGTATTGATGTCAGAGATTTTGTCGCAATAGAAACAGTAAGTTTTTTGCAATTCACATATAAATCGTCCCCGAAACGGTCAACCTTTACACCGCGTCTTTCCAGCGCCTCTTTTATAATACAAATCAAAAGCCTTTGTCTGAAAACACCTTCGACAAGATTTACATTAAATTGTTCGGTTATAAAGCTGAGCATATTTTTGCTGTATATGGGCTCATTATTTATAACATCCTCAATATCAACCATTTCGTCGATTTTTACTTCACATTCACCGGCAAATGCAACAATTGCATCGCCCTGAATTTTAAAATTCATATAAATCCAGTGAGGAGAAAGCTGCCAGCCTTCGTATTTAATTGCTTTATCAATCAGTAATGTTTTCATAATTTTCAAAAAGTATTTTTAAATATTTTGTGTCATTATTTGCAATAAGAGCATTTTTCAATCTTGTACAGGATTCACATTTGCCGCAATGCTTTTCAACTCCGTCATAGCAGCTCCATATCAAATCCAAAGGCACTGAATACTCAATTGCTTGTTTAACTATATCATTTTTATTAAAATTTATCAAGGGAGCAATGATTTTGGGATGTTTTTTTGTTGAATATTCAAACTCTGCATTAATTTTGTCAATAAAATTTTGGGTATTATCAGGAAAAGTTTCGCCTTCTTCTTTATTTGCGCCGATTAAAATATAATCAAAATCTTCACCGTCCGCAAAACTTGCTGCGATATTCAAAAATAATCCGTTGCGATTAGGCACCCAAACAGTATTTGAATTTTTTTGAATACCTGACGGAAGGTTCTTCTTATCTACAAGAGCAGTATGGGTAATTTCTTTCAGCCAATCAAGCTTAATGAGTTTATGCTGTAGATTATAATATTCACAAATTTTTTCACAGGCCTTGATTTCACGGGCAGCTGATTTTTGACCGTAATCAAAAGTCAGAGCAAATGTTACATTATATTTTTCTTTACATAACGCAAGACTGACAACGGAATCCAGACCGCCGGACAAAAGTATGATTGATCTAGTCATTTTCATATTCCTCAATCATATATTTAGCTTCTTCTTTAAGGCTTTCGACATAAGTCGGCAGGCTTATTACTTCATCAAGAATATCGCGTCCCTGAATATTATACAAAGCAATTAAAGCATTTTTTCTGACTTCTTCATCCTTATCTTCAAGACAAACTCTTATTGCCTCGGCTGCTTTTGGATGAGAACTTTCCATCAACGCTTCAATTGCATTAATTCTGACCTGAGATGATTCATCATCCAATGAAGCTTTCAGAGCATGAAAAACCCTGTCATTATCATCCAGTCTTAGTTTTGTAAGAGCTTCTATAACTCTTTCTTTTAAAAACGTAAATTTATTCATCAAGCCTTGTTTCGTTTCCAAAATACTTACAAGCGGATCTATTGCACGAATATCGCCAAGGAGTCCGAGCGCTGACGCAGCGGATTCGCGCAAATAAACAGACTTTTCATTTTCGTCTTTTACCACATCAATCAAAGGCGCAACAGCATATTTATCGCCGATTTTACCCAGAGCGTCCGCACATGCCAGCCGCACTCTATAGTGCTCGTCTTTATTATTAAGACAATACAAAAGAGGCGTCACGGCACTTGTATCTTTGTAGTTTGCAATAGCTTTTGCACACATTGCACGTAAATTTACAAATTTTTCATTAACAACTGCATCTGCAGTTTCATTTTTTGCCAACAGCAAATCAATCAGCACATTTAAGGTTGATTTAAACCTGAATCTGTCGGCAAATCTTACGACATTGGACAAAATATCGGGATTTTTTGAAACGGTTAATATATAGTTATAAATTTCGACCAAATCCTCTTTTGAATATTCTTCATCAAAAGCGGCAATGTTATTAATGACCGCCTCAACGTCAGTTTCATCAAACAAATTACATTTTTTTGCAATTGTGTCGAAATCTAACATACTCTTCCTATCTAAAATAAATATACAATAAAAACGGATTTGTGGCAATTATTGGTGATTTTCGTGCTAGAATTTATTTATGAAAGAATTCGAAGCTGTTGTAAACGTAAAACTCAAAGACACAATAAAAGATATAAAAGCCCAAACGCTTGAGCAGGCAGTACACAATCTTATTCCTGTAAAAAATCTCAAATGCAGGGTAGGAAGCCGCTACTCAATTAAATTTGAAGCAAATGACAAAAAAGAAGCCGAACGTATTATAAAAACAATTGCCGATGAAATTCTTTCAAACAGTGTAATAGAAGAATACGAAATACTATGGTAAAAGCCGGAATAATAACATTTTTAGGGACAAATTGCGAACGGGATACAAAACAGGCTTTAGATTTTTTAGGCTGGAATACTGAATTCATCTGGCAAAACGATAAAATTGAAAAGCATTATGACGTAATATTTCTCCCCGGGGGGTTTTCATTCGGTGATCACATATCATCAGGCAGAATTGCAAAACTTACGCCCGCCGTTAAATCTTTGCCTGTCGGGAAATCCTTAATCGTCGGGATTTGTAACGGATTTCAAATTTTGACAGAAGCGGGGCTTTTGTCAGGCGCCTTAACCCATAACGAAAATCTTCACTTTATCTCTAAAGTTACGGATTTGGAATTTCAAAATGGAATTATACGGCTTCCCATAGCACACCATCAGGGAAATTATACAGGCAAAAACGGTGAAGAAATTATTATGCGCTACAAAACAAACATAAACGGTTCCGATGACAGGATTGCAGGAATTTATGACCGTAAAAACAAAATTATAGGCTTGATGCCGCACCCGGAACGCGCAGTGTTTGAAGAATCGGGTTTGACAGACGGCAGAAAGGTTTTTGAATTTATTAAAAATGAAATATAAAAAATATATTACCGAAAAATTAAACAGAGTTCCAAACGAATTTGAATTGCATCTTTTCAGCGCAACGTATTCCGAACACTGCGGATATTTACATTCAAGACAGCTTTTAAAAGAATTACCGCGGGAAAATGCGATTTATTATAACGAAAATGCAGGCGGGATAAAAATCGGACGCCATGCAATACTTTTTAAAATGGAATCACACAACCACCCCTGCGCGGTTGAACCGTTTAACGGGGCAGCGACAGGAATCGGCGGAATTGTAAGAGATGTGCTTGCAATGAATGCAAGACCGATTGCGCTTTGTAATTCCTTAAAATTCGGCGATAACAAAAGAATTATAGAAGGTGTAATTGACGGGATTTCAAATTACGGCAACTCAATCGGCGTTCCTACAGTTTCAACGGAAGTGCTGTACAACAAAGCCTTTACAGAAAATCCTCTGGTAAACGTCACCTGTATCGGGATTGCTAAATACGACGACATTTTAACATCAAACAAAGCCCGTGCAGGCTTAAAACTTATGCTTGTAGGTTCTGCAACAATGAAAGACGGCATGGGCGGCGCAAGTTTTGCCTCCAAAAAGTTAAGCGATGAAAAAAAAGAGGATAAATTATCAATTCAAATTGCAAATCCTTTTATGAAAAAAAAGCTTATTGAAGCTTGTCTGGAAATATTCAGTCAAAAACTTGTTGCCTCATGCCAGGATTGCGGGGCGGCCGGAATTTTATCATCAACATCGGAGGTTGCATTCAAAAGCAATACAGGCATTGACATTGACCTTGATAAAATTCATACCGGCGATAATTCAATTAAAGATTTTGAAATAATGCTTTCCGAGACTCAAGAGCGAATGCTTTTTGCGGTTCAGGAAAATTCAATTCCCGCGATTTCTGAAATTCTTAAAAAATATGAGCTTGAATATTCCGTTATAGGAACTGTCATTGATAAAAAAAATTATATTGTAAGGCGCGGAAACAAAATTCTTGCCGATATTCCCGTTGATATCCTCGTAACCCCGCCTGATGTGCCTTTAGATTTTACTGAGGGCAGATTATCCGCAACAAATATTATTTCGATAAATAACAAATCCATTTTTGAACGGTATGACCACACGGTCGGAAACCGAACCGAATTACAGCCTGATGAAAACCCTCAATTCAACATACTGAGAATTTGGGAAGAAAATTGCGACCTCGGAATTTATACTTTTTCCGCCACAGTTAAAAATACATATTCCGCAATTATTGATGCCGCAAAATTTTTAAAATCAAACGGCATAAAACCTCTAGGAATTACAAACTGCCTGAATTTTACAAATCCTGAAATTCCTCCGACTATGTTTGAATTTCGTAAAACAATTTTGGATATTAAAAAAGCCTGCGAAGAAATTCAAATCCCAGTCTGCTCCGGTAACGTGTCATTTTATAACGAAAGCTCAAATTCCAAAATCATTAATATGCCAACCTTCACGATAATCGGGGTCAGGTAAAAGAACCCCAAAATTGGAGTTCTTTTTTATATTAAGATGCAGAAAATTTATGCTGCTTTATTTGTTTCTTGGGCTTGTTCTTTTTCGGCGTTTTTCTTATGAATATAAGCACCGATTTTGTTTGCCGGTTTCATAACCAGTACCGGAACAATATATCTGTATACCATACCGAATACGAACAAGGATTTGAGAACGCCCATACCGTCGATTAATGTTGTAAGACGTTTATTCTTTAGTACATCAAGATTGAAGTCACGAATGTTTTTGTATGGTATTGCATCTTCGGCTTTTACATGATGCAAATTCGGTTTCCTTAAACCTTTATAAGAACCGTCAGCAAGAGAATCCTCTATTTTTTTATTAAGCTGGTCAATTCTGTTATTTTTACGTACATACCAATCCTGCATAAATTGATTTATATTTTTTGAATCCCATTCGCCAAAAGTTCTTGTTCGTTTTGCTCTCGGATTATCAAGCAGATAATTTGCGGCAAAACGTGTTGTAACACCGTCCCACCAGTTTGCAAGCTTGCTGTCTAAGAAATATGAACCGGCAGTTGAAAGTCCCCAGGTCATAACATCATTAAGTGCAAGCGTTTTACGCTTTTCCGGATCAAGTTTATCGTTTTGCAAAGTTCTTATTGTATACATACCTGAAATAAGTGTTGCACCTATTGCAGACATGTGAGTGGTCATGTTTTTGATATTTTTAGTTTTATCTACAAATCTTTTTGCGAACTTACTTCTGTAAAATTTTTCGTAATAATTTCTTGCAATGCCTTCCGCAAGATTATCATATTGTTTTTTAATCGGGTCAAACAATTTTGAATGAACACGGGGAGCACCTTTAAATGCGGGCTGTTGAACCGGTCTGTTAACGTTATATGTCTGAAAATTAACCTGCATTATTTTTCACCTCCCACAAATTTTGATATTGATACCGGCATAAATTTATTCATAAATCCTTTTTCTTCCTGCACAGGAGCTGTTTTAGATTTCTTTTCCAACCCGAATACATACTTCAAAATAGAAGGTATCAACGCAATTGTCAACATTGCTTTCGGAATACCGAGGACTATAGAATCCGGAATCATTTGAGCAACTTTACTTATATTTTTATAAGGCTTAGATTTTTCTAATTTACGTTTACCGATTTCAGGAACGTCAAAAAGTTTTGCAAGACTTTCTAACTCTTTTTTAACACTTCCGTCTTTATTTTTTATCTGTCTTGCACCAAGATATTTATTTGGTTCTGCTTTAATCTTCTTAAAGGCTTTATCAAACGGTGCCATAACTATTGAAGAAACCACAAAGCCGATTACGGCAGATGAAATAGCGTGTGCTGCTGCGTACATACTGTCTTCTCTGTCGTCTTTGCCTGCCATAGCCATATTTGTTGCAGGTCTCAAGACACCGGCAACGGCAAGTGCGACAAGAGCCTGTGCTACAACCGTTTTTTCTTCAAAAACTTCAACAAGTTTTTGAAACTTTTTAGAACGCATAATTTTATCGGTTGCAGTCTCACCTAAATTATTAAAAACTTTAGCGGCAGCTTCGCTCGTTTTTTTACTCGCTCCGCTGCCGCTAAATGCTACACTATATCCTCTGTTATTCTCACGCAATCCCGCACTATGTCCCTTCACATTGTCCGCAGGATGCCCCGAATGGTAACCTTGCTTTGTTGTCTCATATTGTATTGAATGAATTTTCATTTCCCACCAATCAATTAACTATCTATACATTTATTCTAAATCAAAGCAAAACAAATTTTGCCAGAACTGTAAAAAAAGTTTACAATTTTTTTCCAAATTGACAGATAAACCAATAATACATTGAAAACACAGCTTAACAATTAGTGTAAAAATAACACTATTTGTGAAAATTTTCACATATCCAGTGCCAGATCCAGAGTAGGTGCTTTAGCAACTATAGCACTGGAAGAAATGATATCAACACCTGTTGACGCAATGGAATTAACTGTTGAAAGGTTAACGTTACCGCTTGCTTCAACAATAGCCTTATGATTAATAAGACGGCATGCTGCTTGCATGGTTTCAATATCCATATTATCAAGCATGATTATATCAACATCGGCTGATATAGCCTCTTTCACCTGTTCAAGGGTGTCGCATTCCACCTCAATTTTATGGGCATGGGACAAACTTTCCTTCAATTTTTTGACAGCATTTGTAATTGAGCCGGCAAGCCGGATGTGGTTGTCTTTAATCATGGCACAATCCGAGAGATTAAATCTGTGCAAAGCGCCGCCGCCTGTTTTTACGGCATATTTTTCAAAAATTCTGAAATTCGGGGTTGTTTTTCTTGTATCAACGATTTTTGCGGGATAATTTCCGATTGCATCCTGATATTTTTTAGTTTCCGTTGCAATACCGGACATCCTTTGAATATAGTTAAGCGCAACGCGTTCTCCCATCAAAAGCTCTTTTGCAGGCCCTTCAATGTCAGCAATTTTATCGCCTTTTTTGATTATGTCACCGTCTTTAAAATAAAATTTTATTTTTATATTTTTAGAAAGAGTTTCGTAGACTGTTTTAAAAACATCTGCACCGCATAAAACACCGTCAGATCTTGTATTAAGCGCACCTTTTAAATAATCGTCATCGGTTGCAAGATTTTCGGTTGTGATGTCGCCAAAACCGATATCCTCTATCAATGCCTCTTTTACGTGATCTTTTACATACAAACTATTTAACAAAGCTCAATTCTCCTTCACTTTTTGTAATCAGACTATGCTTGCCGATGTCATCCGTATTCGGATAATCCAATCTAAAATGGGCTCCTCTGGATTCTTTTCTTTGAAGAGCTGAATTTATTATCAGACGAGCAACAAGAAGCATGTTTTTAAATTCATATTCTTCTTTGCTCAAACATTTTACGCTTCTGGGGAATTTTTTAGACAGGTCATGGAGTTCTTCAAGAGCTTGAGTTAAAGTTTTTTCACTTCTCAAAATCCCTGCGCCGCGCCACATGATTTCCTGAAGTTCATGCTTTAACGTATCAACATCAATTTCTTCCATAAGCAAATCTTTTGAATATTTGTCAATAACGGATTTTAAATCCTCGTCAATTTGTTTTGGAGTTTTCAATTCTTTATCTTTCAAGTAATTTGCGACTTCATACGCACACACTACACACTCAAGAATTGAATTGCTTGCGAGTCTGTTTCCGCCGTGCAGGCCTGTTGATGCTGCTTCACCAATTGCGTAAAGCCCGTTTATTGATGTTCTGCCTTCCATATCGGTTTTAACTCCGCCCATAGAATAATGTGCCGCAGGGGCAACGGGAATAAAATCGTGTGCAATATCAATTCCGTTTTCCGCACAAATTCGTGAAATATTCGGGAATCTTTCCGCCAATTTTTCCTTATCAATACACGTTGCATTCAAATAAACATGATCCGTGTGGTTTTCAAGCATTTCATTATAATTTGCTCTGGTAACAATATCGCGCGGAGCAAGCTCGCGTTTTTCATGGTATTTGTGCATAAATTCAATACCGTCCGCATCAACGAGTTTTGCGCCTTCGCCTCTAACCGCCTCAGATATTAAAAATCTGTTTTCATCGCCGTCGATTGCAAGGGCAGTCGGGTGGAACTGAATAAATTCCAAATCCTGCAAAACCGCACCGGCATTATATGCAAGTGCAAGGCCGTCACCGGTTGCCACAGCAGGGTTTGTAGTGTATTTGTAAAGCTGTCCCAGCCCTCCCGTTGCAAGAATTACTGCTGATGAATATATTGTTTCGTATTCATGAGTCAAATCATTAAAAACAATAACACCTTTGCATTCTTTATTTGAATTAACTAGAAGTTCAACGGCCTCTGTCTGCTCGTAAACATCTATATTTTCGTTTTCGCGGACATCTTTTGTCAGGGCTTTTTCAATCATTTTGCCCGTTGCATCACCGCCGGAGTGCAAAATTCTTCTTACGCTGTGAGCTGCTTCTTTTGTATAACAAAAATTATTGTTTTCATCTCTGTCAAATTCTACTCCAAACTTCAAAAGATCTTTTACAACAGCGTCCGAATGTTCGGAGATAAATTTTACGGCATTAAATTCACTCAAACCTGCACCGGCTTTAATGGTATCGGTAATATGAGATTCCGTTGAATCTGATTTATTATCTTTCATAACCGCAACCATACCGCCCTGTGCGTATCTTGAATTGCTTTCCCCGAGTTTGGATTTTGTAATCAATAAAATACCGTCATCAAGATTTGTCTGCTGCTCAATTTTTAACGCCGCATACAAACCCGCAATTCCGCTGCCTATTATTATGACTGAATATTTGGAGTATTTCATTTCTCATCCCTTTTTCTTATCTACAACATTGTAAATCAAAAAGAATGAAATTTCTACCCTTCAATGTTTAAGTTTTTATTAAGATTAGAACTTAAACGGATAATCGTCAGGAATTTTCCAGTGATTAAGTTCAATCAACTTTGAACAGTGCTTCCCGCCGTTAGTTCCGGTATCAAAACAGCCGTAACCGTTTGGACTGTGCTTTGCTCCTTCATAAGTTCCGTCCCAATCATAACACGATGACGCAAATCCGGGATTATATGAATATTTAAGCGCCGGATTATTTTCATCCTGAAACGCCAAACGTTTCGGGAAAAAACGAAAGAGAAATTTGTCCTTGCCATACTGCGACTCGGCTGAATCTATAGTTTTTGTATCAATATAATAAAATATGTCATATATGTACAATGCAAATAGCAGCGCCGAACCGTCGGAAAAATAAACGCCCAAATAGTCTTTTCCCTGTGAAGATACCTTTTCAACTTTTTGCGGTCTTAAATAATCCGCCAGATAAGTGTTATACCAATCAAGCGCCTCTTCATAAGTTACGTTTGCCTCTACATGAGCATCTGCTAAATATTTCCAGGTCGTTGTATCACCGTTATCAATAGTGGACATCTTTATTGCTTGATTCATTACCGAATAAACTTTTGCAAGCTTTGTCTCAACAACTTTTTTCTTGTAATTCTGCACTAATGTCGGTATTGTCATGGCAGC
>CALVER010000034.1 GCA_944326625.1 Candidatus Gastranaerophilales bacterium
GTTTGAATTTTTTTGCCTGAGCGTCCAAAAGTTCTTTATTGTGTCCGCCTGCCAGTGCAATTATTTCAAATTTGTCCTGAAGTTTTTCAAGAACCTCCAGCGCCTGCGTTCCTATGGAACCTGTTGAACCGATTATGCTTATTCTTTTCATACATTTATTATAATACAAATATACTTCTACGGGATGACGAAAAATTTCTCCCTCGTCCAGAGAGGGAGATTGGTAATGTTCATGTCATTACGAGGAGAATGCGAAGTATTCGACATAGTAATCGCACTGCCTGAGGCAGGACAACACATTATGTATTAATATTTATGTCATTACGAGCAAACGAAGTTTGCGTAGTAATCGCATTATAATGGGATTACTACGTCGGACATACGTCCTCCTCGTAATGACATAAATGTAAAATTAATCACCAAGGCAAACCGTCTGAACATCGTTATTTTTGCTGCGGGAGGCGTTGTTGCCATAGAGCGTATAGGTAGGGTAGAAGGCGCGTGTACATATGCCACGCTGATCAGGTGAATCAAACTCACCAGCCCAAAGGCTGAAGGTAGTAGAGTTCTTTAAATTTAGAATAAAGCCGAGTTTTGCTACCTTGTCTGTATCACGAGTTAAGTCATAGTTGCCTGTTCGGGCACCTATGTCTGATGTGTTGTATACATAATTGGCGATATCAGCTAATTGTGCAAGGGTTGGCATCTTGCTTACACCACCGCATGCTTTAACAGCACCTGCCCAATAATCGTCGTCATTGTAGCAGTATTTTATTCCAAGCTCGCCTTTTGCTACTTCTTCCTGACACTCTGCTAATGTTAACGGAGTAGGTGTGAACGGAGCTGTATAGCAAGTACCATTAATTTCAAAAGCACAGTTACTACCGCCAAGACTTAATACATTAATAGAGCGCAAATCTTTTTGTTGGGTATTAGGCTTTTTAAACCCGTCAGTATCATAAAGTAAAGCTAAACAAGAAGTGCCTGTAAATTGATTAGAGAAGGGCTGTTCTTTACAATCAGGATTATACGCAATAATACCCGAAGTACCGTTACCAAATTGAACTCCGATAAGCTCGGTATCCCAATCATCCTGTCCAAAGTTTTTAGCATTTTTAACTTTAGTCATGTCAACTTCTTCGTCACCCCAGGTAACTTTATCTTCAAAACAAGACATTAAGTCATCATTTTTACAAACTTTAGTAATCTTGAAGTGTTTACCCAATTCCGCAACAAAGTCAGCGGTATTAGAATAACCGGCTAAAGTCTGTTGAGTGTTCATAGTTTTAAGAGCTTCTTCAAGTTTACGTTCAAAGACCTGAGCGGAAGTACTCCAAGCCTTGTTTTGGTAATTAGCAACCAGAGTCGGAATAGTCATGGCCGCCACTACACCGATTATCGCCAGGGTAATCAAAACCTCTGCCAAAGTGAAGGCACATCTACGAATGTTGTCACACATACCTACATGCGTAGCACCCTCTGCAAGCGTAAAGGCAGCATTCTTTTTAAAGTCGTTAAGTTCTTTCCTGTCATTACGAGGAGGACGTAAGTCCGACGTAGTAATCGCATCATCGTTGAGATTTGCCGGTGTTGCGATTGCGACGTCGCTCCGCTCCTCGCAATGACAGGATAAATTACACGAATGTTGTCTTACGTGGTGTTGTGCCTTTGGCACCTCGCAATGACATGTTATTTTGTCGTCTTTAAACATACAATCTCCAAAACTATAATCATACATACCAGAATTATAGTTTTGGTTAATTAAAAAGTCAATAGAACCTTCGCCGGAGGTTAGGCGCGAAGTATCAAAATCCCCCCCCCTGGAAGAAAAGTAGTAATCATGCGTGTTTCCAGCCATTTTTATAACCTCCAAGTTTTGTATTACGTGCTTTATTATATCATTAGTTCAAAAATTTGGCAATAAATAAGAGCCTTGAAGCTCTTATTTTTCTACGGTTTCATTTTCTTCGTTTATAAGGTGTTCGCTTTCGTTTACATATCCTGTTAACTGTTTCAGCGCCTGCTTGTATGCGTTAACCGTACCGTTTCCGCCTAAGCATCCTCCGGGACATGCCATAACCTCAATGAGGTTACCGAGTTCGCACACACCGTTTTTCGCATATTTTTTCAAATCGCGTATGGATTGTTTGTCAAGCCCGTTTATAACAACCGGATATGTCGGCAAATGTTCTGGCAGCATTGTTTGAACTGCTTTTGCAACTCCGCCTGTTACTGCGTAGTTTCTGGCTTCTGCGGATGCTTCTGTTTTGAATTTGGATTCACCGCATTCAGATACCTGTATTCCCAATGCTACAAACCATGCGCCGAGTTCTTCGTAATTCAATACGTAATCGACATTTGGATTTTGCATTGCCTCTTTACGTTTTGCGTTACACGGGCTGAAAAATACCGTCACAGCATCAGGATGTTCTTTTTTAACAATTTCTGCCGTGTAGTAAAGCGGGGTTTTTGTGTCTGATCTGAAAGGTTTCATCTCAGGAATATGTTTTTCAACAAGTTCATTGTAACCCGCACAGCATGAAGTTGTCATAAATTCAGCGCCTGCTTCAAGTCTTTCTTCAAACTCTTTTGCCTCTGTTTTTGTCGTAACATCAGCACCCTGAGCTACTTCATATACATCCGCAAATCCTAATTCCATTATCGCTTCTTTTAATTGTGTCGGTGTACAAGGTAATTGCCCCATAATTGCAGGAGCCACCATTGCGATAACTTTTTTGCCGGATTTAATATTTTTCAATATATCAATAATCTGGCTTTTTTCATGTACTGCTCCAAACGGGCATGCTGCAACGCATTTGCCGCATGAAATACATTTCTCAAAGTCGATTTTAGCATGACCGTCTTCGCCTTTTGCAATTGCTCCTACAGGACATGCGTTTTCGCAGGGTACAATAATTTTGGTTATTGCATGGTATGGACAAACCTGAACGCACATTCCGCAGTTTTTGCATTTTTCCGGATCAATTACCGATTTGCCGTTTTGAATGCTTATTGCTCCGAATTTGCAGGTGTTTACGCAAGGTCTTGCAACACAGCCCTGACAAAGATCGGTTACGTAAATTCTTGACGGTACGCAGCCCTGACATGCCGTTGTAAGTACTGTCAGAGGATTTGTTTCAGGCTCTGTACGCTCTAAAGATTCTTTTGCAAGTGTTGATAATTCAACGCTGTCATCAGCTTCTTCAATTGCCATTCCAAGCCCTGCAACCGTTCTGTCGCGTAATATTGCGCGTTCTTTATGAATACAGCATCTGTATGGAACTTCACTCCCTTTCGGACGCATTGCATAAGGGATTAAGCGCGTGTTTTCCGGAAAATTATCGCTTAAATATGCTTTTATTAATCTTACTAAAATTTCACGCTTCAGGTGTGAAGTTTGTTTCGGGGCACTATTCATACTCATATTTCTTTTTCCTTACTAACTTAATTTTTTTTCAATCGCAGCTAAAACTTTTTCAACTGTTGCTTCTTTTATTACTTCATCATCAACTTTTACATACGGTGCTTTTGAGAATTCCCAGTCGATTGAGCATAAGCCAAGACACGGAACACCTGATACATCCACTCTGTCACCGTATTTTTTAGGAACAAGTTCAATTAATTCCTGTAAATTTGCTGAACCCATTACGAAACATGTTGTTCCTAAACACACCTTAACACTAATTTTTTTGTCCATACTTCTATCCTCTCATTTATATATACTGTATGCTTACTTTTTTAAAGTATTTGCTTTGTAGTACTTCTGCAATTTTTTTGATTATGTTTTTACGAATTTCTATTTCAACCGGAAGTGCCGGATCATAATGCGCCTGGTTTAGTTTTGCACCAACCATAAAGTTTATGCAATCACTATCCAATAAAAAGTTTACCAGCTTTCCTGCTGCGTTGTCAATATCCGATGTACCGTTTTCAAGATATTCAAGAGTTTTTGTTAAGGTTAAAACGCCTTCGGTCACTAAATCCACACCGTCCATATAAGAACATGAAGGCAGTTTTCCTATACTTATTGTGGTATCCATTGTTATGGGTCTGTTTAGTTCTCTGGATATCAGGTTGGCTGTTGTACCGCCGCATATTGCTTTTTTGCCTTTGAAATTTGCAAACATTCTGGCATATTCAGCGTCTTTTGATTGATGGTACGGCGGGCCCGTAAATATTAACGACTCCCTCGGATCGCGAAAATATAAAACACATGCGGATATATCATCTTTCGGCCGTCTGTCGGTTTCAATATTTCGTGCCTGATTGACAATATAATGCGATAATTCCGAACTTGAAATATCGGGATGTTCTTTTAGTTTGTCCTGCAAAAGTACAATCAGACCGTCGCGTCTCAAGCCAAGTTTTAATCTGCCTCCGCCCAGCCCCGATTGCGTTACGCCGTCAGAACAAAAAATGAGTCTGTCGCCGAGTTTCAAATCTATTTTGTAAATTTTCATTTTGCGGTTTTTGAAGGTTTTTGACTGAATGATCTCAAAATTTGGTTTCAAGACTTCGTTGTTTCTTATCCAGATAAATTCAGGGTTGCCTTCTTCGACTATTTTTGCGTGTCCGTCATCATTAACATCAATTGCCGAAAATGTTGAATAGCTTATGTGGCGGACTTTGCAGACCGGAAGGGCGTTCATGACGATTTCTGCGGCTTTTCGGATTGAAATCTGTTGATTTTCTATGAATTGTAAAAGCATTGTTGCCGTCATACAAGACAGAATGTTTGCTTTAATCCCGCTGCCTAATCCGTCGGATAAAACAGCTATAAGGCGTGCTTCATCAGGGTATCTTTTGGATACAAAATAGTCCCCGTAAGCATTCTGGTTATATTTTTTCATTTGACTACAATCAATGTCAATGAACACTTACGTCCTCCGAAGTTTCGTCTTTATCGTCAAAATCGTTAGCAATTGAGCTTAAAAGAGTTTCGGTTTCTACCATGTGCTCACCTAAAAGGCATGCAATTTCCTGCACGATTGAAATATTTTTTGATATAACTTCGTGTGCTTTTTGTGAAATTTTTTCACGATTAGTTTCGGTTTGAGTTACATCGGTTATAATTGCGCCTACAATTTCGTTTTCTTCAATAGTAAATGCGCTTATGTCAAAAAGGCGGTTTTTAACCGGATAACGTTCTTTATGTAAATCTTTACCGGTTTTCAATATTGTTTTGAAAATATCCGCAAAATCTACAATTCTGTCAATTGCAGCGCCTGTCATGCCGTCAGGTCTTGCTTTGAAAATTTCGTACATATCGCCGGTAAACATTTTCATAAAGCTGTCATTCGCTTCCAAAATATTCATATTGTTGTCTACCATAACGACTGCTGCCGGCATGCATCTAAACATTGCGGCGGCTTTTCTGACTGCAATTTTTCTCATATAAGATACGCACATTGAAGTTTCGGCATCGCCGTTGAGAAGTGCAACCGCCATATCACGGCATGTAGGATAACCGCAGCCTCCGCAGTTCAGTTCGTCGTCAACGGAATGCTTGCCGATTCGTTTGAGTGCCTGTAAAATATCTTCCATCGGGTAGGTCTTGTGTTTAACTCTGGATGAGGTGTAATCTACATCTACAACGACTGCCGGTTTTTTCGGAATTACAAGACGGTGTTTTACGTTTGATAAAACATCCGATACAATGCTTATGCCCGCTTTTTCGGTAGAAATACAAGGGCCTGCTACGCAGCCGCCTTCACAAGATAAACCTTCCACAAAAATTACTTTATCAATTTTTTCCGGTTTAAGATTTGTTAAGGCTTTTTCAAAATTTGCAAGGCCGCAAATATCAATTAATTGAATATTTTCTTTTATTCCGACTCTTTTTATTGTTTCGTTCATACCACCGTCTATAGGGTACAAAGCTCCTTCATGGGCTGAGTGCGGAACAAATTTGTTTTTATTATCCGCCGAAACATTGGAAATATCCCCGATATCATCATTTATCCAGCGTTTTAATTCTTCAAAAGTCAGCGCAACATCTATTAATCCGCCATGATCGGATTCATTTTTTTTGCCTATACATGGACCTATAAATACGATTGAAATATCTTCGCCGAATTTTTCTTTAAGCATTTTGGCATGTGTCATTGCAGGTGAACCTATCGGCGTAATGTTATTAGTGAATTCCGGATGATAATGCCTTATAAAATCAACTATTACAGGGCATGCGCTTGATATAAAAAGCCCTTTTTCGGCATTATTTAATAATTCAGCTGTTTTAATAGAAACTTCTTCGGCACCGAGTGCGGTTTCGGAAACATCTTTAAATCCTAAGCGCTTAAGAATTGAAATGATTTTTTCTTCCGTCATTTCAAATACACCGCTCCAGGAAGGGGCAAGCGATACATAGACATCTTTTTTTGAAAGTAAAAGTTTTTTTGCTTTATCTATATCTGTTCGAACGCGTTTTGCGCCGGCAGGGCAGGCTTTTACACAAGCACCGCAGGCAATGCATTTGTCAGGTATGACTGATGCGTGGCCGTCTTCTATTTTAATAGCTTTAACGTGGCATTCCCGAACGCACCTGTAGCAGTCGTGGCATTCGTTAATAAGCGTATAAACAGGATTTTGTTTGTCCATTTATTCTCCTTAGGATGAAGTGTTTTGTTCCAAGATTTCTTTTAATTTATCAATATCAACGCCGTTATATTCTTTCCCGTTGACGTAGATATTTGGCCCCAATGCACATTTGTTTTCACATCTTGTGCCTTCCAGTTCAATATTTGCATCAATTCCGTGTTCTTTTATATAATCTTCAAGAAAAGCTAAATTCTCCTGATTCCCGCGTGCAAAGCACGAACTTCCCATACATACCGTTATATTTAATTTTGCCATACCGTCCTCTCAATAATATTTATTTTATATTATAGTTTTAATATTGGCAACAATTTTACAAGTTTAAAAAATAATTTACATTGTATTAAGTAATTTAAATTTCTTTTCTCAATTTTCATCTTATGGTAGAATAAGCCCAAAAGGGGGAGAGTAATGAACTTAGAACATATAAAAAAAGTTGATCCGGTTGTTGCAGAGCAGATAGAATTGGAGCTTAAACGCCAGCAGGAAACGATAGAACTTATTGCGAGTGAAAATATAACATCTCTTGCCGTAATGGAGGCTGCAGGGAGCGTTTTGACGAATAAATATGCGGAAGGCAAGCCGCACAAAAGATTTTATAACGGTTGTGAGCATGTTGATGTGATTGAAGAAATTGCACAAAAAAGAGCTTGTGAACTTTTTAAAATGGATCATGCAAACGTTCAGCCTCATAGCGGTGCGCAGGCTAATATGGCAGTCTTTATGTATTGTTTAAAACCCGGCGACAAGGTATTGGGTATGGATTTGTCAAACGGCGGACATCTTTCTCACGGTTCACCGGTTAACTTTTCAGGCTTATATTTTGATGTGGCAAGTTACGGTGTGGATGAAGAGGGTAATATTGATTATGATGATGTGCTTAAAAAGGCAAAAGAACACAAACCGAAACTTATTATTTGCGGTGCAAGCAACTACTCAAAAGTAATTGATTTCAAAAAGTTTAGAGAAATTGCCGATGAAGTTGGCGCATATTTGTTAGCGGATATTGCGCATATTGCAGGACTTGTTGTGACAGGTTTGCACCCGTCACCTGCACCTTATGCGGATTTTGTAACGACAACTACGCATAAATCTTTGAGAGGACCGAGAGGCGGGATTACAATGTGCCGTGAAGAGCATGCTGCAGGGATTGATAAAGCAATATTCCCCGGTATGCAGGGCGGACCTTTGGAGCATATTATTGCGGCAAAAGCCGTTGCTTTACACGAAGCTATGCAGCCGGAATTTAAAACTTATGCGGAACAGATTATTAAAAATGCCAAAGCACTTGCTCAAGGGCTTATGGACGAAGGCATGGATATTGTGGGCGGCATGACGGAAAACCATTTAATGACGCTTGATTTAAGAAGAACAGGCAAAACCGGAAAAGATATGGCAAATGTGCTTGAACGTGTCGGAATTACGGCGAACAAAAATACAGTTCCGAACGATCCGCAGAGTCCGTTTGTAACGTCTGGCATAAGACTCGGTACGCCTGCTGTTACAACCAGAGGTTTCAAAGAAGACGATATGACAGAAGTTGCAAAAATTATTGCATCTGCAATTTTTGCATCTGATAATGAACAGGGTTTGAAAAATTTGCGCGAACGCTCTTTGAAACTTTGTAAAAAGTATCCTTTGTATCAATAGATTTACATAAAGTATATGCGGAATAAGAAACAGACAAACCGCGCCTATAATCACGGCGCGGAATGTTACGCAGAAATAATCCGCGATAGCGGAGTGAACAATAACTGTAGCCGAAACAAACTTCATAGGCGTGTATTGTCTGAGCGGTAAATGTATTTAGATCCCGCAACAAGTGCGGGATGACGTATAGCGAGTTTACACGCCTTAATGTTGAGGCGTACAAGTTATTAGTGAACGCAGCGTGCGGTAGTTTTGTGCAACTTTTGCTATCAAAAGTTGCCGCCGTGCGCGCAGCACCCGCCGGAGGCACTGAAAAAATTAATTAAAAAACTTCCGATAACAGTTTTTATGTATAGCGGTAATACTAATACTTGTATTAGTTTACAAATAATCGTATAAAGCGGCTTTACCAATATTGGCACAATATAATGTCCTGCCTCAGGCAGATAAAATATATTATGTACATTTTTGTTTTATTTGCTATAATAAAAACGAAAAGGGAGAATAGTTATTATTATCAGATTAACACATGCTCACATAATCGGTACGGTAATCGCCTATATTCTGGGTGTTTTTCTCGTGCCGCTGGTAATCAGTTTTTCCAAAAAAGAAGGACTTGTTGATGTCCCGAATGAACGAAAAATCCATACCAAACCTATTTCACGTATAGGCGGTGTGGCTATCTGGACAAGTACCATGCTTACATTTTTATGTCTGGTATTTTTAAGCTATTATCCTTACGGAAGTCTGCTTTCAGGGATTTTACTCGGCAGTTCTTTGATGTTTTTGTTGGGACTTGTCGATGATGTGTACGGGTTGGGCGCTAAATTTAAACTCTTTATTCAGGTTGCAATCGCAACTCTTGTCTATTTATTGGGTGTACAAATAAATGAAATCCCTTTATTCGGCGGAATTGATTTGGGGATTTTGTCTTACCCTATAACTTTATTGTGGATTGTGGGTATAAGTAATGCCGTGAACTTTATTGACGGCGTAGACGGGCTTGCGGGTTCCGTTGTGACGGTAAATGCGATTACGCTTGCCATAATCGCAGTTGCCATGACGCCTTCCAGCCCCATAAGCGCATTGATAGGTTTTATCCTTGCAGGTTCCATGCTCGCATTTTTGACTTATAACTTCAATCCTGCAAGAATTTTTATGGGTGACAGCGGTGCGCTGTTTTCAGGCTTTTTGCTTGCAACAATTTCAATTACCGGTGTTATGAAAGCCGCAACTCTCGCAATTATTCTGCCGTTTGTTGTTTTGGCAGTTCCTATTATGGATATAACTTATTCTTCTTTGAGAAGAATTTTTAAAGGCCAGTCGCCTTTTGTGGCTGATGCCGAACATATTCACCACAAACTTTTGCACGCTGGTTTTTCTCAGAAAAAAACCGTTGTGATTTTGACATCCGTTGCGATTATAGCAGGTGCTCTGGCATCACTGTTTATGGGCACTAACACAATTAAACATTATTTTATTTATATTCTTGCAATTGTGTTAATAATGTTTGCTTTAAATTTAATAAAACTATTGACAAAAAAATAACTTTCGTTTATAATGCACAACAAATAAAAGATTTTATAACTCAGTTTTAAATAGTGTTTATTTAAAATATTTAAGTGTAAATCTTTACCATAATGTGAAAATATTGAAACTTAGTTTTAAAAGTTTCAAAAAGTACACGTATAAGGATTTATATTATGAAAACACACGAAGTACAACAAAATAGCTCATTAGGACATGGAATAAAATCCGCAATTATCGGCGGTGCAGTCGGTTATGCTGCAAAATATGCATTACCTTTAACCAGTCAGGAAATGGATGCTGACTACAAACGTGTAGTCCATTTGATTAAGAAAAATGCCGTAAAAGCAAAACGGGAATTTTTTACTGAGATAAAAGATCTTCCGACAAGATCTTTGGCTCATGATACGTATATTAATTCCGCAAAGAAATTTGCGAAACATAATATTTGTGCTTATGATACAGCATTGAAAAAAATCAGACCTGCAGCACCGTTTGTTATTGCAGGTGCCGTAACAGGTTTGGTAAGTTCATTCGTTTATAACGTTTTCAGAACGGATGTTTAAATAAACATTTTTTCGCGCTGAGATTTAATCTTTTGGATAATCTCGGCGTAATTTTTGCCGGTTAATTCCCCGAGGGATTTATACAGCTTTAAAATAGCATTCTGAATGTTTTCAGCATTCATATTAACCATATCGCACGCCATTTCTTCATTAGACATTGCAAGCCGTGTCATGTCGCGGAAACCGCTGGATGCAATATCAAGAGCAAGTTTATTATCGCTTGCGGTCAAAAACAGGGCTTGTGCAACAACCATTGGCATGTGAGAAATTAATGCAACCGCTTCGTCATGCTCTTTTGGCGTTGTAATAACCGGTTCTGCACCGAGTTCTCTAATCAAATTTTCTAAATTTGTTCTTGCTTCTTTCGGAACAGCAAAACACGGTGTGATAACCCATCTGGCGCCTTTAAAAAGTCCGTCAAAAGAGTTTTCAAATCCTTTGTGTTCCGTTCCTGCCATAGGATGCGACGGAATAAAAATATAGGGTCTTTCTTTTTGGCAGACAAAGGTTTTGAGGCTGCATACATCGGTTACAATTGTGTCAGACGGCAAGATGTGTTCAAGTGTATCCAGAACAGCAAGCGTTTTATTCATTGCAGTACAAACAAAGACAATTTCGCAGTCTTTCAGGATTGCGTAATCTGCCGTGATGTTGGGCAAAATCCCCTGCATGGAATTTGAAACCGCACTGACGTCATACCCCAGCGCTGTGAGTGATTTAAAAATCGACCCGCCGATTAGCCCTAAACCTACTACTCCGATTTTTTTCATATAATTAAATCCTTATGATGAAATTGTTTTGTGCCGTCAACATAATCTTTTACGATATGTCCATGACCGATTAACTTGTATTTATATATAGTTAAACCTTCAAGTCCGACAGGACCTCTTGCATGGGTTTTGTTGGTGGAAATTCCGACCTCTGCTCCGAAACCGTATCTGAAACCGTCTGCAAACCGCGTTGAGGCATTAAAATAAACCCCTGCAGAATCAACTTTGTTCATAAATTT
>CALVER010000035.1 GCA_944326625.1 Candidatus Gastranaerophilales bacterium
AAAAACTTTTTTTATCAACCCTCGGGCTGTGACCCTTATCAGGCCTCTCACTCGACAACACTCAGTTGTCTCGTTCGACACAGTGCTCTAACACCTGAAGCCCTCATTTCGGCAATTCCTAATTTATCATGGACATTTTTTAAAATCAAGTAGATGATTAAAATTTTAATGTTAAGAAAAGTTACAAATATCACCATGCACTGAATTCGTTCATTCAAAAAACCGTTATTATATATAACGAGGATTAACTATGTCTATTGTAATTGATGCAAATCTTTCATATCTTCAGAACCGATTGCATTTATCCGCTGACAAACTTGAGCTTTATCAGGGTAAATCAATCGAAGAAATACTTGAAGCTGAAACCGCTGCAGGTAACCCGCTTGCAGTTCAACTTGCTAATGAATTACTTACTGATGTTAATCTGCTTATTGAAATCTTTAAACTTGCTGATCCGAATAACAAGTTTATGATACTTATGAATATGGATGAACAACAATTAAGACAGTTTTTGCCGCTTATGGAACATAATGACCTCGTTCAAGGCTTAATGTATTTTACTCAAGATAAACTTCTTAAGATGCTTGAAGAAGTCCCGCCGGAACAACTTGTTGAGACGGTACTGCAGTTATTTTCAGAAGAAGAAGTTATCCGTCTGGTTCCGGAAGAAGAATTGGACACCATTTTAACTTATCATGACTTGGATAAAAATAAAGTTTTACAACATTTAAAATCCATTCCGCAGGAATACATCGCGCAAATGCTGGAAAGCGTTACAGGAGAAGCGGTTGAAGAAGAACAATCGCAATATGATATGATTAAACAAGTCGGAAATCTGAACCCACTTGAGTACAAAGATGCTCTCACAAGCCTCCAGCCTACACAAAAACAGCAGTTAACACTTTCTTTGACAAAAGAAAATCCTGAACTTTATCAGCTGATTGATGCAAGAGCTTATACAAATATGATTGACACACACAAACAAAAACCTGAAATCGTAAAAGCCATGACCGTCATTGAAGATGAAGAATTGATTAATATGATAGGTCAGCTTCCTAACGATTTAATGTCAATTGTTATAACTCAGCTTGATACAGAGGTTTTTGCAGATCATTTAATGAAGAAAAACCCTGAAATCATTGCCGATATTATTGCCGGATAATACATCATACGCCAGATTTACGGCATGCTCCGCAAACTGTCGTTTCATTACGCATCTTTCTATATCCGGATTTAATAGAACTTTTTTTACATAAGTTTTATCTTGATATTTGCAGGATATATAACAAAGTCCTACGGGTTTTTCAACCGTTCCTCCGGTCGGGCCGGCAATTCCCGTTGTGCAAAGCGCCACATCACAGCCGGTTCTTTTCATCAAACCTTCTGCCATTTCTCTTGCACATTCTTCGCTGACTGCGCCATACTTTTCAAGAGTTGCCATGCTTACACCGAGAACCTCGTGTTTTGCCTCATTTGCATAAGTCACAAAATTAAGCTTTGTATATGCGGAACTGCCGGATACATCCGTCAAAATAGAGCTTAAAAGTCCGCCCGTACAAGATTCAGCCGTTGATATAACTAAATTTTTTTCTATTAACAGTTTTGTTAATTTTTCTATCATAATCAAAACATATTTTAACATACGCATGACAAATTTCCATCTTGTTGTTATATCATGTTAAATACGAAGGGGAATAGCATGCCAGCAGTGAAAGAAAAATTAAACGAAGGCAATCTTCTGCCGCAGAATATAGAAGCGGAAGAAGCGGTTTTGGGTGCCATTCTTGTAAACCCTGAGGTTTTGACAAAAGTTGTTGAAACCTTAAAACCCGAAAGTTTTTACAAACCCGCACACAGATATGTATATGAAGCCATGTTGCAGCTTTTCAATACCAATGAACGCATTGACTTGGTATCCGTATCGGATGTATTAAGCTACAATTCAAAACTTGAAGCTGTCGGCGGGCGCGCATTTATTAATGATTTAAGCTACAAAACGATTACAACCTCCAACATTGAATATTATGCAAGAATAGTACAGGAAAAAGCCGTAAAAAGAGCCTTGATTAACGCAGGCGGTGAAATAGTATCTTTTGGATACGATATGAATCCTATTGACGAATCTCTGGAAAACGCCGAAAAATTAATATTTGACATTGCATCTAAAAAAGCTACTACGGATTTGAGCCACATTAAAGATCTGGTAATGAACTCTTACCAGAAAATGGAATACCGTTATGAACACAGGGATGAATTAATAGGCTTAAGAACCGATTTTTATGAACTTGATAACATGACAAGCGGGCTTCAAAAATCAGATCTTATAATTCTTGCGGCACGTCCTTCAATGGGAAAAACAGCGTTTGCGCTTAATATTGCGCAAAACGTTGCAATAAAAGAAAAAGTTCCCGTTGCAATATTTTCACTTGAAATGTCAAAGGAACAGCTGGTTCAGCGTATGTTGTGTTCACAGGCAGAAGTTGACACCCAGCGCATTAAAACAGGTAATATGAACCAAAAAGACTGGGATAAAATCGTAAATGCGATGAACGATTTTGCAAATGCACCTATCTTTATTGACGATACAAGCGGCTGTACCTTAACCGATATAAGGGCGAAATGCCGCAGATTAAAGATGGAGCAAAAAGATTTAGGCTTGGTTGTAATAGACTATCTGCAATTAATGGAAAGTTCAGGCCGCGAAGATCGTATGCAGCAGATTTCGGCAATATCAAGGGGCTTGAAAACTCTTGCGCGTGAACTTGATGTACCGGTAATCGCACTTTCGCAATTGTCACGTGCGGTTGAATCAAGAACCGATAAGCGTCCGATGTTGTCAGACTTGAGAGAATCAGGTGCAATTGAACAAGACGCGGATATTGTAATGTTTATCTACCGTGATGAATATTACAAGAAAAATGACGAAGAAGCAGAAGTTGCAAAAGCCGCATCCAAAGGCGAATCCGAAATCATCATTGCAAAACACAGAAACGGCCCCGTCGGTAAAGTTGATCTTTTATTCCAGGCAAATATTACAAAATTCAAAAACCCTATTAAAACTGACGTATTTTAACTTTCATAATATTTCCTGATTTTGTTGACATATTTAAAGAAATAATATAAAATAAACTCTGAGGGTAAACTCCAAACCTCCGCAGCACACTCATTTGTGAAGAAATAGGCTGAAGGGAGGTGATAATATGACCAAAAACATAATAAAAAGTGCTGCCATTGCACTGAGAGCACTTTTTAAAATTATTTTAATTTGGTTATAGGGAGTGAAGAACGGTTTCAGAAATTACGGTTTCTGGAGCCGTTTCCCTATATTTATATTATAACTCATTTTTAGAGTTTGTCAATTTCCATGCCGGTAAAAGAAAAACTATCGTAACATACTAAAGCTATTTTTTAACAAATTCAAAATAAACGAACTTGACTATTTAATTATGGATTTATAAATATATTGTTAATTTTGAGCAAAACGCAGCAAAATTTGTTATAATCAAAATATGGACAACTATGAAGATTTTATATCAACCGTAAGTCATGAATTAAGGACACCTCTGACATCTATCAGGGGGTTTGCCCAGACAATGCTGACATCATGGGACAAATTGGATGACGAAAGCAAGAAAAAATTCCTGAAGATTATTGAAGATCAATCCAACAGACTTATCGGGTTAGTGGAAAATATGCTTTCCGTCACAAAACTGCATTCAGAAAGAGAAATTCTTATCTTTAAAGAAGCAAATTTAAAAACGCTGATTGAGCCTGTTATAGATATCATAAAAACAGCATATCCGACGCATAAATTTGAATTTAATTTTAATGAAAACACGCCGAATATAATTGTAGATAAAAACAAATTCCAGCAAATAATGACGAATTTAATAGAAAATGCCGCAAAATATTCAAATGAAAACACGACAATAACAATAACAACCGAACCTGCAGGAGATTACGTTTCAATAAAAGTAACCGACCGCGGGGTAGGAATTTTGCCGGAGAATTACAACAAAATTTTCACAAAATTTTCCAGAATAGACAACCCCCTGACCAGAAAAGTTCAAGGGAGCGGACTGGGGCTTTACATAACCAAAAATCTTGTTGAAAAAATGGACGGCAGGATATCAGTCATTTCAGGTGACGGCGAAACCACATTTGAAATTTTGTTTCCTGTCAAAAGCGTTGAAGAACAGGCGAGGGTAAAATGCAATCGGTAACATTGTTGATAGATAAAAGGCGTGAGCTTTCAACCAAATATAAAAAGTTACTGGAGAATGATACAAATATTGTACTTGTATCAAAAAACCTTATATCGGCAATGAAAACCATTCAAGACACCGAACCTGATGTAATAATTATTTCCGACAGCATAGACAGTGACCTTTCGGATTACTGCAAAAAAATTCGGGCATTGACTTATAACATGCGGCCGGTCATTATTGCGATTTCAAAATCTGCAGAAGTTGACGACCGTTTAAAGGTTTTAGAAAACGGTGCGGATGATTTTATAAGCGAGCCGGTAAATTCCGAAGAGTTTATAATGAGGATAAAGGCGCATCTAAGACGCGAATTTGAATCAAACCTTGATTCCAAAAAGCTTTTACCGAACAAAAATTATTCCTTAAGAGCGCTCAAACGAATTATAAAATCAAAAAATGAATGGGCGGCATTACTTGTCACCATTGACAATTTTGAAAGCTATAAAGAAACTTACACAGAGCTTGCCTCCGATAAATTAATCCAAACTTTCTGCGCAATTATTCAATCGGCACTGAATAAAGATGATTATCTGGGGCTTGTATCTGACAATGAATTTTTAATTCTCACCGATATGTACAAAGCAGATAAAATAGCAAATTATCTGACTTTTGCAATTGATTCGGTATCACCGAAATTTTATTCTTATGAAGATGTAAACCGCGGATATATGATAATGCAGGGCGACGAATTTGCAGGCAGAAGAGGTGAATTCATTCACACAACAATAGGTGTTGTAACAAATGAATTTAACAATTTTACCAATGTTTCACAATTGATTAACGCACTTGTTCAAACACGAAATATGGCGCATATACCAACACAGTCAAACTATTTGATAGAACGTCCTAAAATTACTGCTCAAGATGCGGTTATGGAAAAAATTTATAATAACAAAGTCAGAATAATTGAGCCGGATGAGGCAATGAATACACTTTTAAAAACCATTCTGGAGCTTCAGGGGTATGAAATTATAGAAAATCACAACGAAACAACTCCGGCGGTTATTATTCTTGATGCAGGGGATGTTGAATCACAAAAAGGATTGGACCTTTGTAAAAAATTGAAAACCGACGAAAGACTTTTAAATTCCAAATTAATAGTGACATCAATATTTCACGATAAAGAAACAGTTTTGAACTGCGGTGCGGATTTATATATGCCGAAACCGTACGAATTAACCCATCTTGTAAAATGGGTAGACGCTTTTGTAAGAGAATTTAACCGATAAGCTCTTCCAGCTTTTCAGCGTTAGTTGATGCCGCCTTTGCCTGAGACGCGGAAATTCTTCTCATATAAGTTCTCAAAGCTTCTCTAATCAATTCGCTGCGCGATCTTTGTTCTGTTAAAGCAAGTCCGTCAACTTTATTCAAAAAGTCATCCGGCATAGTTACCAAAATTTTTGCCATAAACCATTTTCCTCTTTACATATATTTTACCACATTATATAATATTCCGCAACAGGATTAAGTCACGTCGGTTATGGACAAAATACAGAAGTTTGAATAATATAATTCAATAAGAAAGGAGAGTCTTATGGAAGAAAACAACAATTATGAACACAGAGAATGTGAATTTGAACGCCATCCGATTTTAAAACATTTGTTATACGGTTTGATGGCTTTAATAGGTGCATTTTTAGCATTTTATGTGGTTACGGACTGGTATTTCAAAGCCATGCTCAATCCTGTAAATCAAATGAAAAGAATGGACAGAGCTATTGAAAGACGCGACAGAGAAATGGAAAAAGCGTTCAAAAAAGCTTTTCACGGTACCGAAAGACTTCAGGAGCGTGCAAATCACATCATAAAACTTGAACAGGATGACGATGAATACAAAGTTCTGGTAGATTTGGTCCCGCTAAACGACAACGAAAAAAATGTTGAAGTCAAAACAAACGGCAATCTGTTAACAGTAAAAGCAGCCGGTATCCACGGTTTCGGTGACAGAAAATCACTGGTTGAATTCACACAAAGCTATATGTTCGGCGACAACGTTGATTTAAGCAAATTGACAAAAGAACGCAAAGGCGATACCTACGTTATAACAATTCCTATTGAAGATTAATTTTAAGGGCGGGAAATCCGCCCTTTTATGTTATAATAATTTTATGAAAAAGATATTAGTTGTTGATGATTCCCCGAGCTGGGTACGGCACCATATTTTTAACATCAAATACATTTTAGATAATGTGGAAATTTTGTCTGCGAATTCCGCAAAAGAAGGAGACAAAATATTATCGGCAAATATAGACAAGCCGTTTGATATAATTTTCACGGATATGCAGATGGAGCCGGATTTTTTACCCTTAAACGCGGGTGAATGGCTGATAAAACAAATCCAATTTTACCCTGAATACAAAAACACAAAAATCGTAATAATTTCCGCATCCCCGAGAATTGACAAAATAGCGGAAAAATACGGAGTTGAATTTATTCCAAAAAGGCTCTGCCAGACAACCGTTCCGTATGAAAAAATTTTAGGATCTAAAACCACGGATAATCGTCTTTAATTTCCCAGCCGTCAAGGAATATAAGATATCCGCATATTTGAGAATCTTCATCTGCTTTACATTTATCTAAATAACTTTGTCTTGTACTTGATCCGTAATTATGAAATCCAAAAACTTTCTTACGTACATCAAACGTCATATTAAAAACATCTTTACCTACAGTATTTGGTTTTTGAAATCCGTTTATATCCACTTTGAATACTATATTCTTGTATGTTCGAACAACACAAGTGCCGTCCGGATTTTTCTCGCCATCCAAGCAGCCGGTACCAAGCCCTACTCTGATTAGGACATCATTGGATAAACGCAATATATAACCTTGGGCATTAACGCTTCTTGAAAGAGCACCTGTTACAGGAAGATAATCTCCATCATAATCAATTTCTGGTAATGTAGTATATCCAAAATCTTTAGATACTTTCAAATACGGTATAAAATATTTTGTGGCGAATTTTTTTACAGCATCTTCGTGATTAAAATTCGGATCGTCTGTTGCTGTGTCATAGATTCCTCCGACATCCCAAGTCGTTGTATCGCCATGCTCTGCCTGCGCCATAGTAAGTGCCTGAGATATTATTGAATATGTTTGTTTTAATTTTGATACAGTCTGCTTTTTCTGATAATTCGCGATAAGCGTCGGAATAGTCATCGCTGCCACAACACCGATTATGCCAAGGGTTATCAAGACCTCAGCGAGAGTAAACGCGGCACGACGAATATTGGCGGACATGTCTACGTGCGTAGCACCGGCTTTCTTTTTAAAGTCGTTAAGACGATAAGACGTTAGGACGTTAAGTTCTTTACCGTAAGCTTCGCTCTCGTTTTTGCTTCTTGATTTATAATTCATTATATTAGAATTATAATTTGTTTTGGGTATTATGTCAATTCTTTTTGCTTTGCTGTCGGCATAGTAATGCCGACCTACATTTCTGTTACAAATCTTCCTTCTTAGTGCCTTAGTGCCATAGTATCTTAGTAACTTTACTAAACCAAGACCATCAAAACCCGCTCTACATCTACTTAGAGGAGACGCCCCCCCCCGGTTTGTAAAAATCCTTTATTTTCCATTGCTTTTCTCCTTCTTTTTCTATTGATTATATCATTTAATTCGTAATATTGCAACTATTAATTAAGTTTTCAGCAACTTTTACCGCATCATTAAACACCAATTCATTACGCAAAAAATCTTCTCGCTCAATGTATTTTTTAACGATTTTTCTTGCAAAAGAGCCGACAGAAATTCCGTTTGCATTAATTCCGCACATTTTAGCAAGTTCCGCTGTTTTGGAATTTGTACCGCCTGAGAGTAAAAGATATACAGGCAAATTTTCATTCTGAATAATTTCAGCGGTTGCAACAGCCTGCAGCGTTGTCTTAAAATCATCTTTCCCGCCGCTCATCGGAAACCCGTCAGCCTGAACAATCGTCGTATAAGGCTCCCTGATAGAGGTAAGTTTTTTAACTCTTTCGACAAGTTTTTCGTCGCTTAATTTACCGCGGCTTGTACAGAGGCTTAAAATTCCTGTATAAATTTCATTTATATAATTCCATTTTTGCAAGATTTCATCATCATTCAGCCCCATCGCATGGAATTCAATACAGTCAATCCCTTTTTCAATCAATGGGGGCAAAACCTCACGCAAATCCTTTTCTTCAGATACATAAGAAATCGCGCCTTTCGGGCAAATCTTTGCACATCTGCCGCAGCCGATACATTTATATTTTTTAACTTTTGCAAACTTTATGGCGCCTTGAGGACAAACGCTGTCGCAGGAATAACAAGAAATACATTTTTTATAATCCACAACGGCTTTATTGACATGCGGATCATTTTTTATCCCGACGCTGACGCACAAATACGCATCACTAACATTAGCGAATGCAAGCCCACGCTTTGCAGCATCAATAATCTCCTCAGACGCTGACAAATCAAAAAATCTGCATCCGGCTTTTGCATAAAGTGCCACAAGCTTTTCAACCTCTTTTGCATCCTCATTTCCGGCGCCGCAAACAAATTTGAAACATTTTTTCGCGTCTAATAAGTCTTTCAGCATTATCTCACCATATAATTGTAGATAATTTCAGATGCTTTTACAATAAAATCTTTACCCAGAACAGAATTATGCGGGCGATTAGCAAGAATTACGACAACATATTTTTTACCGTTCGGTGCAAAAACAATTCCGGCATCACCGAGCATTTTGCCTATATCGCCTGTTTTGTGCATAAATAATGCGCCCGGTCCAAGCCCTGCCTGAATTAAACGGTTATTATGAACATGCCCCATATAATCGAATATTTTTTCGCGTGAAGATATATCCAAAAAATTCGGATTGTTATCAATATTATAAAGCATTGTTCCCAAATCGCGCGCGGTTGTATGGTTATTTCCCGTCAAATCGGGCAGCCATGTTTGAACATAGGTGCTGTTTAAACCCCAGCTTCTTATGGCTCTGTTAACATCAACCATTGAACCGATTTTTGACATTATCATATTGGTTGCGGAATTATCGGATTCCGTCACCATAATTCTTGCAAGATCATCAAGAGTCCAGTTGGAATTTTCCGCCTTAAACTGCAAACTGCCTGAGCCTTCGGCTCTGTAATAATCCGTCAGGGTCATTTTATCTTCAAGCGAAACCTGTTTTGCTTCAACGGATTTGAAAAGTTCAATCAAGACCGGAAGTTTAATAATACTTGCGGCGGAAAAAATTTCGGACGCATTAATATCTGCAAACTTTTCGGTTTCATACTGCCAGACATAAATTGACGGATGAATGGACGGATATTGAGCCATTAAATTTTTAAGACTTATTTCCAAATCTCCCATCCTGTAAGTTTCGGAAATCTTTTGCATTTGGGGTTTTTTAATCTCAACACCCGTCAAATAGCGCTGGTTAAATAACAAATCATTTGCCAGATAATCTGTTGTCGGAAACCTCAGAGCATGATAATCCGTTTTAATCTCAGGATAAGGAGAACCGTGCAGAAATGACATTGTTACTCTATGAAATCCAAGAGGCAAAACAAAAACGGCAATCAGCGTAAAGAAAAGCGTAGAAATGATTTTGTGCAAAATATTATTTCGTCTGACCTTCTTTTTATTAACCTGCAAATGAACAGGTCTTGGAGTATAAGCTGGTTTCCCGTACGTTCTTAAAGGACGCACCTCACTTATTCTGGGGTAAGTAGGCTTTACATCCGCATAAAATTGCCTTCTGTCGTATTGTTCCGCTAACTTCGGCATTTATTCCTCCCAAGTATTAATATTGTACCTTAGGAAAAATTTATTGGCAAGTCGGTTAACATTTTTTTAAAATTTTTTGAATTTTTAAAATATCTGTTATAAAATTGAGCAAAAGAGGTAAAATTATGGACGAAAATTGCATTTTTTGTAAGATTATAAACGGAGATTTCGGCACTGAATTTGTATTGGAAAATGAGCATGCGGTTGTGTTTAATGACATAAATCCGAAGGCACCCGTTCACATGCTTGTTGTACCGAGAATTCACGTTGCATCATTAAATGAACTTGACGATAAAGAATTGTTGGGCGAATTAATGATGACAGTCAAAGCTGCCGCAAAAAAAGCAGGTTTGAAATCATATAAAACACTTATAAACACAGGAAAAGAAGCAGGACAGGAAGTTTTCCACCTGCATATACATGTTATGGGAGATAAAAATTAATGAATAACGGAATAGAAAACGGATATTACCACGAAATTACACCATCAGGATTCGGAATTGCAATAAAAGCAGGAAAAGTATTATTTTCAGAGCAATCTGAATTTCAAAAAGTAGAGGTTTTTGAAACAGAAAGCGCACTCGGACGCGTTTTAACACTTGATGATTTAATGATGACGACCGAAGGCGACGAATACCATTACCACGAAATGATTGCACATATTCCGATGATGAACCACAAATGCCCGAAATCCGTTCTTGTAATCGGCGGCGGCGACGGCGGCACGGTTAGAGAAGTTTTAAAACACGATACAGTCGAACGCGTTGTGCTTTGCGAAATTGACGGAATGGTTATTGATGCGTGCAAAAAATATCTTCCGACAAT
>CALVER010000036.1 GCA_944326625.1 Candidatus Gastranaerophilales bacterium
TGGTGTCGTGGCTCAGCCACCACCCCTCACCCGAATTTCTAACACTCGTCCCTCGTGTTGAAATTCTTCCCTCTCCCGCAAGGGGCGAGGGTAACAATTCGTCTAAACCCTTGTCCTGTCTAGCTAGGAGAGACGCCCCCCCCCGTTTTGCAAAAATTTTTCAAATTCTCTCATTGCATTCTCCTTCTCATATTATATTTTATTATAGCATTAATCCAATCTTGCGGCAAGTGCGAAATAATTTGTGCGACTTTTGCATCAAAACCTATTGTATAAGACGATTTCGGCGCCTCAGCCCCGTCAATCTCCGCAATCAAATCCACTACCTTTGACACTTCTAAACCGTGCTGTTGATTTTTGCGTGCGTTTTTCACCATAAAATTCATTTCTTTTTCAAAGCCTTGAGAGTTTTCAATAGACTCTTTATTTCCGGAAATTGATTTTTCCCACAGGGGAGTTGCGATAACTCCGGGTTTTACGGAAATAACTTTAATATTGCGTTTTGTTTCAATCATCATTGAGTTAAACAAAATATCAAGAGCTCTTTTTGACGCACAATAAGGCGCAACAAACGGAAAAATTCCGAAGCTTGACATAGAACTTATGTTAATAATTCTGCCGCCTTCCAGCAAATTCAAAAGCCGCTGCGAAAAATCCAGATGCGAAAAAGTATTCACCTGAAATTGCTCTTTTATTCTTTCCGGCGAAATACTTTCAACCACGCCCGCAACAACACATCCGGCAACATTTATAAGGGTATCTATTTTGTCTGTCTTTGATTTTATAAAAGCGGCCGCAAGCCTTATTGTCTCAGGTTCGGACATATTTATATAAAACGGAACAGCCCCGAGTTTTTCCAAGTCAGATACGTAATCTTCATTACGATAACCCGCAAAAACCCTGTTATTTTTTGCAAAATGCTCGACAAGCGCCTTGCCTATTCCTGATGTTGAACCTGTTATAACAATTGTTTTCATAGTTTTTCCTTATGTTGACATATAAGACCCGAACAACGGCAAGTAAAGCGCCAGTGCCAATACAAGTACGATACTGCCGATTACAATCAACATTATCGGCTCAATCATTTTTGTCATAACGTCAATAATATTGTCGAGCTTTTTGTCAATAAAATTTGTTGCCTGCATAAGCATATCACCCAGACGACCTGATTGTTCACCGGTTGCAATCATAAACAAAATCATCTTAGGCATAACCCTTGTTGATCTTAACGCCGATGAAAGGTGCTGACCCTGCTGAACTTTACTTGTGGCGGATTCAATTCTTATTTTAAGAATATAATTAGTAAGCGTCAAGTTCGCCAGATATAAACATTCGATAATCGGTACACCCGCATCATAAGCAACCTGCAATACAGCAATAAAGTTTGAAAAATTGGAAAATTCGATCAAATCCGAAAGCACGGGAATTTTCAAGATATATTCATCAATTTTCCGCTTGGTCGGCTGCCAGTTAAATAAAAATGTAACAAATCCGAATAAACCGCCTAAAAGTAACGGAACAAGATACCAGTATGTTTTCAAAAATATACCGATGTCCATTAATTTTGCCGTAATCCACGGAAGCTCTTTCCCCATCGTGTCAAACATGTCTTTGAATACAGGGAATACAAACATCAACATGATTAATACAATCAAAATCGCCAGAACAATAACGAAAATCGGATACATTAATGTACCTATAACTTTACTCTTAATCGCGGCCTGTTTATTCAACAATTCCAACAAACGTTCAAGAGTTTTTTCCAATTCACCGGAATCTTCACCGGCTTTACAAAGACCGATGTAAATCTGCCCGAATTGTTTTGGATATTTAGCGATTGTATCCGCAAAAGTTCCGCCGTTCATAATCTGCCGGCGCAATTCCTGCGCAACAAGTCTTATTTTCAACTTTGCAGCATCGTTTTCAATAAACAACAATGACTCAATAATAGGTATACCTGATTGTGCAAGGATTTGCAAGGTTGAAGTAAAATCAATTCTGTCTTGAAGACCAAGCTTGGAAACTTTTCCCTTTTTGGCCTCCTTTGTCGCATCTTTATTATCGTTTTGCCCTCTCAGGTGTTCTTCTTCCACCCTTGTCGGCAAAAAGCCGAGTTTACGAATATTTTCTCTGGCCTCACGCGGGGTGGCAGCTTCAATTTTACCTTTTACGATTTCTTTATTGTTTTTTAATGCTGTATAGTTATATATAGTCATGCTTTACACCTGCTATTCATTTACAATACCCAGTACACGGACAAATTCGTCAATTGTTGTTTCACCGTTAATTATATGCTGCAAGCATGATTTGTTAAGTGTTGTCATGCCGTTTGCAACCGCAGCTTCTTCAATTTCCAAATCATGCGCGCCCTGTGCAATAAGTTTTTTAATTTCTTTTGACATAGGCATAATTTCATAGACCCCGAGCCTGCCCTTATAGCCCGTAAAATCACACTTATTACATCCTTTTGCGCGATAAATCGGAGTTTTCATTAATTTTTGAATTTCTTCTTCATCTGCAGTAACCTGTCGTGCTTCGTCATGCGACGGGAAATATTCCTCTTTACAATCAGGGCACAAGGATCTTACAAGACGCTGAGCAATTACGCCGGAAAGCGTTGAAGATACCAGATAATCTTTGGCACCCATTTCTATCAAACGGGTAACCGTTGCGGCCGCCGAGTTGGTGTGAACTGTACTTAATACAAGGTGACCTGTTAATGCGGCTGAAATCGCAATTTCCAAAGTTTCATAGTCACGGATTTCACCTACGAGGATAATATCGGGGTCTTGTCTCAAAATCGCACGCATGCAGGACGCAAATGTGATACCGGCTTTCGGGTTAACCTGAGATTGGTTAATACCTTCAAGTTTAATTTCTATCGGATCTTCAATCGTAGTAATGTTAACGTGTTCGTCGTTCAAACTTTTCAAAACCGAATAAAGCGTTGTTGTTTTACCTGAACCTGTAGGCCCTGATGTCAAAATAATACCGTTCGGGCAGCTTACCATATTTTTAATTTTTACAAGATCACTGTCAGAGGCGCCGACAAGCATAATCTTTCTGTCTTCAGCTTTCAAGCTGACAGCAGGCGCAAGAACACGGATAACCATTTTTTCCTTGCCCGATACCGACAGTGTGTTAATACGGAAGTCATAAGATTGTTTCTTATATTTGATTGAAAAAGTACCGTCCTGCGGACGTCTGTGTTCCGCAATATTCATTCTTGACATAACTTTGAAACGCGCGATTACGGAAGATTCAACCTTTGCCGGAATATCAAGAACCTTTTGCAGCATGCCGTCTTTTCTGTAGCGGACTATATAACCGCTCAGGCGCGGTTCTATGTGAATATCGGAAACCTTATTATCAATTGCGTTTGTAATAATCTGGTTAACAAATTTTGCAACAGATCCCGTGGAATCCTGCAATTCAGCGTCAACCTGCTCCCACAAACTTTCTTCAACTTCAATTTCAGCGGCTTCTGTTTCAATTTGTTCAATAATTTTCTGAGTTTCTTTTTTCTGGGCGCTGAAAAACATGTCCAAAGAATTTTGGAACTCGTAGTGAGTCATCAACAATTGCTTTGGATTTTGCCCGGTCAAATAAATGATTTCCTTTAAAACATCAGGCTTAACAGGCTTAACAACACCTAACGTCAAAGTTTTTCCGTCTGATGAAATCGGAATAACCTTGTTTTCTTTAATAAAATCTTCCGGCAAAATATTGACAAACTTATCCTGTTTGGCAAGCTGTTCATTGCTTACCATATCAAAACCGGTTTGTAAATGCAGGATTGATTTTAATTGATCAAGCGAAATAAATCCGAGTTTAAATAAAGTAGAACCGATAGGCATTTTCTGACGTTTACTTTCGGCTAAAGCCTGAAGTAATTGAACGTCCGTTATATAGCCTTTTTGAATTAAAAGTTCACCTAATTTTATTTGTTTTTCTTCATGACCTTCAAAAACCTGCTTTGAAGTTTTACCGCTCAGGCTTAAAATCAATTCGTCCAAATCAACATTCGGCACCTGAATAAATTTTACCTGATAAGGAAAATATTCTTTTAAAATCCTGTTAACCGTGTCTTTGTCTGATGATGAATTTACCGCAACAAAAAGAAATTTGTCCTTCACACTAATAGGAACAAATTTATTTTGTTCCATTAGCGTAAAGTCTATGTGATTGAGTATTTCTTTATTAACACTGTTTTTTAATCTGTTTAGTAATTCATTCATTTTTATATAACATGACTTTTAAAGAGTATTTTCATTCCTCATTGCATCATCAGCATCCACAATTATTTTGGGGGTAATCATGATAAGCATTTCTTCTTTGTTTTTTGTAGAAACTGTTGAGCGGAAGAACATGCCTATGCCCGGAATATCGCCAAGGATAGGTATTTTTTGAACTGTTTTTTGGTCTTCTTCTCTTATCATACCGCCGATGACTAATGTTTCACCGTCTTTAATGCGGACATTTTTCAAATCGAGGTTACGTCTTTGCAAAAGTGTTGCCTGAATATCCATTACATCAGGAAGATCTTCATTTGGCGTTGTAACCTGACTGGCAATAGTCGCGTATTCAGGTGTTATGTTTAATGTCACATAACCGTCAGGGCTGATAAACGGTGTAATACTTATTTTAATACCGTTATCATCGCCGATTTCATAATCTCTTTGAACCGCACCGGTTAAAGATTCGGATACAACCTGTGATGTAACTGTTTTTACGTAATCGGATGTAAGGTCAATAACAGATTCCTGACCGTTCGTAATCAAAATACGCGGGTTTGCAACAACACGGCCTTTTCTGTTTTCCAAAATGTAGTTAATTGCATAAGTTAAGGCTTGCGGCCCGTTATATCTATGAACATAATAATCAGGACTGTCTACGTTTTCCGGAGCATCAACGTGAGGATACTGGCTGCCGCTTATGAATATCGGATAATAAGGGCTTGTTCCGGTTGTGCCGGCAGAAGCGTTAAAGCTGAAGTGTTTGCTTAAGTACTGCCATGTATTTGTAAGTGTTTTACTGCCGCTTTCGTTCAATTCGATTATAGAAAGCTCAAGATAAGCCTGCGGCTGTTTTTTATCATTATCAGCAATAAAATCTTTAATCATTTCCAATTGTTGTTCTGAACCGCCGATTACACCTATTGTACCCTGCTGGGTAAAATAAGAAATAACAAGGGTTTGCAAAGGCAAAGATGACAATGCGCCTGATGAACTGCCTTCAATTTGACATGCAACTTCACCGCCGCCGAGTTCAACTTCGCTGGAGCTGCCGCCGGAGCTTGCGGCACCTGTCATAACACCGCCTTTAATATTTGCCGCACCGCCTGTTGATCCGCCTTTTCCGCCGGAAGATGTGGCAGGTATAAGCATATCACATATCAAATTCGCCATTTGTTCCGGCGTTGTATGATTGATTACTATAGATGCCGTCAAAGGTTTTCTGTCAAACTTTTCAACAACTTTTTTTGCTATATTTACATCATTTTTTGTACCGAATATAACGAGTTCATTTGTCATGGGGTTTGTCGTAACGATTTCGGAATTTGACAACCCCGGTTTTTTCATTGTAAAGATATTTTTATTCAAAAATTCAGCTAAAACAGCAGCGTCGAGATATTTTACGGGAATGAGCGTAATTTCCTGTTTAGCAGCGCTGATTTCAGCACCTGCAGAGGAAACTATAAGGGTATTATCTTCAACAACATAAGACAATCCCGCAATGCTTAACACCATATCAAATGCCGAATTCAAAGGCACATCGACAAGATCCAGCGTAACAGTGCCTGATACACCCTGATCAAATATAATATTCATGCCTGCCTTATCCGCAAACATTCTCAAAACCTGCTTGACGTCAGAATCTCTCAAGCTCAAGCTTACCGGCTCATTAGACTGCGTAATCGAAATATCCGCTTTCAATTTAATAGTATTATTTTCCCGATCTCTGAGAGAAGGTTTTTCACTGACTGCCATGGCTGATATTGCGGTATTAGTAAATATAAACACCGCCAATATTAAACCTGAAATAATTTTTTGCGAAATCTTATTTGTCATATCTGCTCCTGCTTTATTTTTTAGCTCCTCCAAATTTATTTTCCAAATTGTAGACATTGTTATAATTGAGTTCCGAATCTGTAATAACTTCGCCTACACGTGCTTTATAGATATTGGCGCCCAATTGCACCGTAACTAAATCTTTGCTAATTGACAAAACTTTATAATTATTTATGTAATCGCCGGAACGCACCAGATAATCAGCCCCTTCAATATTCAAAATAGCGGAGGGGTTATTCGGTTCATACATAATACCTGAGACTTTTGTTGTCATAACTTTTGCCGCTTCGGTTTCCGTACCTGACAAAGTTTCAGGCGGAGCCATAAGCTCAAACCCGTATTTTCTTAAATTTGCATAAGATTCACTGCCCGGCAGAAAAGGATTAGGCCGTCCGTAATCTTCAACGGATAACGATACCATTTTTTCCTCGGTTTTATCAATATCATCAATATCTTCAACATCTATTTCTCTCAAGTTTTCAGACATTGAGACAGTTTCCGCGGTATTTTCCAAAAGATTTTCATTAAGCGGCGGCTCATTCTGCTCCGGCTTGGATGAAATGGATGTTACCGAAAAATAAATAACCGCAATAAGCGCAAGACCAATTATCGAGATAAATATTATTTTACCGCTCGGGCTAAAATATTTATCCAATTGCTCATTCAGCTTATCAAATACTTTTTTCAACTCTTCCTCTATATTCACGTGACACCTTTATATACCCAAATTATAATTGAAGTTCTACAGGATTGTATCAGTTATTTAATGTATTTAATTCAAAAAATTTGGTAAAATACATATAATTCTACCTAAATATTGTAACATATTTTAAAAAACGTGGCAATAAATCAAAAAATGTTAAGATTATTGGAAGTTATTAGTAATAGTATGGATATACTCAAGGATTTGCGCAAAATATTTCAAATCCGCTTTGCCGTTAATAATCATATCAGCCTCGCGCCTGTAGGGCTTAACGTATTTTTCACCGGCAACGGCTATATAATCCCAGTGTTTAAGAGCATTTTCAATATCCTGATTTCTCTCCTCAACCGCTCTTGTAATAAACCATTTTTTACGGATTTCGTCATCGGTTTCCACATAAATTTTTACGTCAAAGATATCTTTAACATCTTCATACATAGTTGCAGTGCCTTCCACAATAATAATTTTAGATGATTTAACATCAATTGCATTCGGCATGGAAACACCGGTTCCGTTCGGAAGATACATGGGGCATTTAATATCAAGCCCGTCAGCCAAATCCTGAAGATCGCTTTTTAAAACATCAAGCTGAAAACTCGTCGGCGCATCAACATCATAACCGCTGTCACGCAATTTATCAAATGTTCCGTATTGAGAAATTAATGCAGATATATCGTTAAAATAATTATCCGTACTTAAAATTGTAACAGGCATTGACAATTGTTCGATAACTTTGCTGATTTCGCGGCAGATAGTGGATTTTCCCGCGGCGGATTCGCCTGTAATACTTATCAAAAATCTTTTTTCCGGATTATTTATCAAACGTCTTGAAAATCTTGAAATAAAATCAGGATTTACCTCACGAAAAATCGGCATGGGATATTTTTTATCAAAAGCCAAAATCTGCTTGAACTTCGTCTGCAGGTAAAACGCCAGAAGTTCCCGTCCTGTTTTGGAATTAAAATCCGGCTTTAATATCTTATCTTTTGAAGATAATTCTTTTTCTATTAGTCCTTGCATAAAATTATCCATAGGTAGTATGAATATATAAACACAAGAAAAAAAAATTTGCTAGTCTTTAAATTAAATTTTTGTAATTTGACATATAAAAATTTTTTTTGTTATATAATTAATTTATAAGAAGATTTAAATAAGAGGGGCAGAGGATGGAAACTTTAGCTAAAAATGAAGGTATTATTACAAAAATTATAGGTCCGGTAATTGACGTTGAATTTCAGCAAGGCGAACTGCCTGAAATTTATACGGCACTGAATATTTTTACCGAGGACGGCAAAAAAATCGTTGCGGAAGTTCAGCAGATGCTTGGTTCAAACAAAGTAAGAACAGTTGCGATGTCATCAACCGACGGGCTTAAAAGAGGCATGAAGGTTGTTAACACAAACGAACCTATTAAAATTCCTGTCGGAAAAGAAATTCTTGGAAGAATTTTAAACGTAACCGGCGATCCCGTTGACCAGATGGGTGATATTAATGCCGAAACCTATCTGCCTATTCACAGAAAATCACCGGCACTTGTTGATCAGAATACGGATATAGAAATTCTTGAAACCGGTATTAAGGCAATCGACCTTTTGCAGCCGTACCAGAAAGGCGGTAAAATCGGTTTGTTCGGCGGTGCAGGTGTTGGTAAAACAGTTTTGATTATGGAATTAATCCATAACATTGCAATGGAGCACTCAGGCGTTTCCGTATTCGGCGGTGTAGGTGAAAGAACCCGTGAAGGTAACGACCTTTGGAATGAAATGAAAGAATCAAACGTTATTGATAAAGTTGCCCTGATTTACGGTCAGATGAATGAACCGCCGGGAGCACGTATGAGAGTTGGTCTTTCAGCGCTTACCGCTGCGGAATATTTCAGAGATTTTTCAAAACAAGACGTTTTATTGTTTATTGATAACATATTCAGATTTACGCAAGCAGGATCAGAAGTTTCTGCACTTTTGGGACGTATGCCTTCAGCTGTAGGTTATCAGCCGACACTTGCAACTGAAATGGGTGAATTGCAGGAAAGAATTACCTCAACAAAAGACGGTTCAATCACTTCCGTTCAGGCAATTTACGTACCTGCAGACGACTTAACAGACCCGGCACCTGCAACAACATTCTCTCACCTTGATGCGTCAACGGTATTATCAAGACAAATTGCATCACTCGGTATTTATCCGGCTGTTGATCCTCTGGAATCAAGCTCAAGAGCCCTTGATCCGAATATCATCGGCGAAGAACATTATACCGTTACAAGAAAAGTTCTTGAAATTCTCCAAAAATACAAAGAACTTCAAGACATTATCGCAATCTTAGGTATGGATGAATTGTCGGAAGAAGATAAAGAAACAGTTAACAGAGCACGTAAAATTCAAAGATTCTTGTCTCAACCGTTCTTTGTTGCGGAACAATTCTCCGGAACTAAAGGTAAATACGTAAAACTTGAAGATACAATTAAAGGCTTTAAAGAAATTATTGAAGGCAAACACGACAACCTTCCGGAACAAGCCTTCTACATGGTAGGTACAATTGAAGAAGCCGTCGAAAAAGCTAAAACACTTTAATGCCGGCAACCGCGGAACATAAAAAAAGGAACTATATGCATTTAAAAATAATCACACCGGGAAAAGTTGTTTTTGACGAAGACGTTGACGAAATTTATTCAAAAGGCGTTGACGGTGAATTCGGTATTTTAAAAGGCCACGTACCTTTTATGTCAGCACTTGATATAGGCATAACAAAAGTTGTGCAAGGCAGCAGCGCAAAACTGTTCACCACAATGGGCGGCGTTTTCCAATTTAAAAATGAAGAAGCGCTTATCCTGACCCAGTGTGCCGAATGCGGGGACGAAATTGACAAAACGCGTGCCGAAAAAGCATACGAAAGAGCAAAAGCACGGCTTGAGGAACACAATGCACAAATAGACGCCAAACGCGCAGAAGCAGCTATGGCACGTGCAATGGTTAGATTAAAAGCCACGATGAATAATAAATAAAAAGCGGTCAAATTGACCGCTTTCTTTATTCTAAATATTCTTCGGGAACTATATTTGGTCCAGGCAGACCGTTTGGCCCGGGATAAAAAACGCCCTGATCAGTTTTCCAGGCTTTTTGACCATTAGACAATGTAATCCTTTCAAGATTTGACCAATGCATATGGTTCCATTGGTAAAAAGAATTCTCACCGCAAGGACCGTCAACCCAATTTGCCATCTCTTTTTCATAATTTGGCAATTCTCTGGTATAAGACTCATAAATAGATTTTGCATTGAAATATCTGGTATCATCTTCTTCATTTGAAAATGCCATATTCATTCGCCCACGGAAATCACCGCGTTCAAAATTATATTTTGTTTCAAGTTCTTTCATTAAGTTATCAGCATCTTGCAATGTTTTTTTATGTGCTTGATAACTTGTATCATTTGCCAAATATTCTTGCAATTGCTGATCTGTCATGATCGGCTGAGATTTCTGTTGAGACTGAATAGCCGGTTCATTTTCAGCCGGAACATTTTGAATTGGCATATTATAAAGTTCTGCAAATTCTTCCGCTGAATAGGTTTTACCGAACGGGCTCTTAGATTCTACGAGTTCTTCATTGGAAAGCGCCTTAGTTTGTGCGGCTTCAAAGGCCTCTTTTGTTACTTCTTTGTTATTAATATAATATTTTCCGTCAACGATTTTTCCGGTTTGACCGCCTGATTGGAAAGTAGCTTCGGTATTTTTTAAGGTTTCTTTCAAAATCTTTTGTTCCATACGTGCTTCCATACGAGCCTCACGTTTTTCCTGACGTGCTTGCTGCGCCTCAAGACGTGCTTCCTGACGCATTTCTTTACGGGCAGCAGCATCTTCGGCACGTTTTTCTTTTCTTATTCCGCGAATTTCAGCATTCAAATCTCTGTTTTCCGCGTTATTATCTTTTATTCTTTGTCTTAATTCTTCTAAGGAAAGACTTTGAAGATCTTCCATTTCGATATCCGCTTGAATATCAGGAAGAGACGTAAGCGGCGGCTCATCCGCTGCTG
>CALVER010000037.1 GCA_944326625.1 Candidatus Gastranaerophilales bacterium
AAATGCCGATATAGCTCAGTTGGTAGAGCAACGCATTCGTAATGCGTAGGTCAAGGGTTCGAATCCCTTTATCGGCTTTTCTGATACCGCGAGAGATGTCGTGCCTTCGGCACTTCGAGTCTCGCTATCGGCTTATTATGGGAAGTGATAGTTTAGTATTGCCCCATTAGTTTGTCATAGTCAAGGTTGTGTTTTCTGGCAAATGCCAAAAATTCTTTTTCTTTTTCTGAAACTCTTATTTGAAATTTAAGCACAAGACTCGGATTTTTCTTTTTGCGTCCTGCACCCTCACGAAAGCCTCCATGATATTTTATAACAGCTTGTTCAATATCAGAAGTTAATTCTTGCTGTTCATCAGGTGTTAAAAGTTCTTTTATTAAATCATCATTAGTTTTTAGATTTTTCATAGGCTTTGCTCCTTATGTATTTTTCAATATTTGTCATTGCTTCAATTTTATAACGTTCAGGTGCTTTTTGAGTTTTCTTTAATGTAACAAGTCCGATTATAATTATATTATTCTCGTGATACATAAAGTAAATTCTGACTTTATCGCATTTCATTTCAAACAATCCGTGTTTATTCAGCGGTCGGCTGTTTACACCGTCTTTGCCTAAATATTCAAAAATTCCTACGGTGCGTAATGCCCTTTTTAAATCCTGTTTATCAAGGCTTTTTAAGTCTTGTTCTGCTTCGGGCGTATATGTCGCAACAAATTGTTTTTCCATATAATTATTATATCATAAGACTTGATTTTTGTCAACATAAATCAAGTTATTTATATTATGGTATAATAATTTTATGATAACAACAGACTTTGTAAAAATTAAATATGCGGACGATGACATTTTGATTGAGCGTGAGCTTCAAAATCTCGGTATTGAACCTTTAAGGTGGTCAGTTGCAGAGGTTTTGGCGGACGGACTTTTGATAAGTGTTTCATATATTAAGTAAAATCATGGAATTATTTGATTTTAAAAATTTTCGGGATTATAATGTAATTCAATGGAGTGGCCGGGTTGGAATTAAAAGACTTACCGGCGGTAAAAGAATTAAGGAGAAAAAAGAAATGACACCAAGAAATTTTTTATTTACTTCCGAATCAGTAACGGAAGGACACCCCGACAAAGTTTGCGATCAGATATCAGACGCAATTTTGGATGAATTTTTGACAAAGTATCCGCAGGCACGTGTTGCGGCGGAAACTACGGTTACGACAGGCATGGCGCTTGTATGCGGCGAAATTACCGCGGATTGCTATGTTGATATTCCGTCTGTTGTCAGAAATACTATTAAAAATATCGGTTATCAGGGCCGTGAAGGCGGCGGTTTTGACTATAAAACCTGCGCTGTTTTGACAAGCATTGATGAGCAATCTTGTGATATTGCAGGCGGTGTTAATAAGGCGCTCGAAACCCGTTCTGACAACGCTGATACGTCAAGTTCCGAAACAGAAAACATCGGTGCAGGCGATCAGGGCATTATGTTCGGTTATGCGTGCAACGAAACACCTGAATTGATGCCTTTGCCTATCAGTTTAGCTCACAAGCTTTCTCACAGGCTTGCAAAAGTCAGAAAAGAAGGCGTTCTGGATTATTTAAGACCGGACGGCAAATCACAGGTTACTGTTGAATACGTTGACGGAAAACCTGCAAGAATTCATACAGTTCTTATCTCAACCCAGCACGACCCTGAAATTCTCGGCGAAACAGATAACTATAAAGTTCAGGAAATTATAAGACGAGATATTACAAAATACGTTATTGACGAGGTTTTCTCACACGAATCAATAAAATTGGACGACAAAACAATAATTCTTGTGAACCCGTCAGGACGTTTTGTAGTTGGCGGCCCCCAGGGTGACGCGGGTTTGACAGGCAGAAAAATTATCGTTGACACCTACGGCGGCTATTCACGCCACGGCGGCGGAGCTTTTTCGGGCAAAGATCCTACAAAAGTTGACAGATCTGCTGCTTATGCCGCAAGATATGTTGCCAAAAACATTGTTGCCGCAGGTTTGGCTGAAAAATGCGAAATCGAATTGGCTTATGCAATCGGTGTTGCGGAACCTGTTTCGATTATGGTTGACACTTTCGGTACAGGCAGAATTTCGGATGATGAAATTTCCGATTTGGTCTACAAAAACTTTGATTTAAGACCTGCCGCAATTATTAAGCAGTTTGATTTGCGCGGTTTGCCTGCTAAAAACGGCGGTAAATTCTATCAATTGCTTGCTGCATACGGTCATATGGGCAGAACTGATATTGATGTTCCGTGGGAAAGAGTTGACAAGGCCGATGCCTTAAAATCTCAGGCGCTTTCCTGTGCTAGCTGCTAAGTCAAAAATGTAAAATATTGACCCAAAAAGACACCCTCAGGGTGTCTTTTTTTATGAATTCGCAGGTGTATGCCCCTATACCCTCACCCGAATTTCTAAACTCGCAAATGCTCGTTAAGAAATTCTACCCTCTCCCATAGGTAGAGGGGTGCCAATGGCACGACAATCCTCTGTCATCCTGAGGCGAAGCCGAAGGATCTCAAATAAGTAAGAGATTCTTCGCAGGCGCAATGACGTCAATTATTCACTACATTTCAAATTCTTCCACGTGTTTTGTTTTAATCAAGTAGGCGCTGATTATTGCGGTGACGGGCACGCAGGCAAGGATTGCAATGCTTCCGATAAGCGCGGATGTGATTTCCGTCGCAACCTGATTAAGGTTGAAAAATTTATTCAGGTCAATGTTATTTGACAAAAGTACAAGCGGCAAAGAGCTTCCGAGATACACCAGAATAAGCGTGTTTGACATTGTGCCGATTATATCGCGTCCGACATTCATGCCGGATTTGAAAAGGTCTTTTATTGTCAGGTTTTTGTCTGTCAGGTAGATTTCGTTAATAGTGCTTGCAATTGAAACAGCCGTATCCATAACCGCTCCGAGTGCCGCAAGCATCATTGAGGCGGACAAAATTCCCGTAAAATCCAGATCGGGTCTTGCAGTATACAAAAACATCGCCTCTTCTCCCGCAAACCCCGTGAGTGTCGCAAGTTTTATGCTTAATATTGAAAGCGCCGCCGCAAATCCGACACTTACGATTGAGCCTAAAATCGCCGAGGTGCTTTTGAAGTTAAGCCCGCCGACTAAGTATATTGTAATTACAGTCGATAATATACAGACGATAAGCGATGCCAAAATCGGCGACACTTCATGCAAAATCATCGGCGTCAGCGCAAAAAAGATTAATGCAACCGTCGCGACTATTGATACAAAGCTTAAAATCCCTTTCTTACGCCCGATTGCAAGCAGCATCAGGAAAAATATCCCTGTAAAAATGTATATCGCGTTTACTCTTTCAATATCTGATATGAAAAATTCAACATCCTCGATGTCTTCAATAAATTCAACTCTCGGTTCTACGTGCAGAACAACCCTGTCGCCTTTTGAAAGCATTATGTCATACGCGGGGTTCCCTGTCAGCATGTTATCAAGTTCAACTGTTTCGCCCTTGAATTTACCTGTCAGAATTTTGACGGTCACATCCTGCTTTATTTGATTTTGGTCACCGCCTTGAATGTTATCAATGTATTCAATATTTTCCACAAGACCCTTTTCCGCCGGCAGAACTTTATTCCCGTCCGCAATCGCAGGTATTGCAAGACCTGTAAACATTAAAATAATTATTATTATTTTTTTCATATTCACCCCCTTTTGTAGTATAGCATGAAAGTGAATATGGGAATAAGTAAATAAGGGAATAAGTTGTATCATTGATTAATCTTTGCGGAATATCTCCAAGATTGCTTTTTATATAACACTTATTTACTTATTCCCTTATTAACCTATTCCCCTTTTTTGTGTTATCATAATCATACAGGAGAGAATTATGATAAAAGATTATTTTTTGAATAAAGTTGAAGAAGCAATAGAAAAAGCGGTAAAATCAGGCAAATTAGGCCAGATGACGGAATATGAAAAAGGAACGCTGGCTGTTGAACGTCCTAAAAATGTTGATTTTGGCGATTATGCGGTGAATGTTTCATGTCTTGCCCGTACGGCAAGGATTGCTCCGCCTTTGATTGCGCAGAATATTCTTGAGTTTATTGAAAAAGAAGATAACGAATATACCGTAATTGCAGGGTTTATCAACTTTAAGGCGGGAAATAGTCTTTTGTGCAACCTTATAGACGAAATTATCAGGAAAAAATCGCTTTTCGGCAAGCCCGAAAAAATTGATAAGGAAAAAATTATCCTTGAATACGTTTCCGCTAACCCCACAGGGCCTTTCCACATCGGTCACGGACGCTGGGCTGCTATGGGTTCGGTGCTTGCAAATCTGCTGAAATTTTACGGACACGAGGTCTATCAGGAATTTTATATTAATGATGCAGGCTCTCAAATCCAAAAACTCGGCAATTCTCTCGCTATAAGAATTCGTCAGGAACTCGGCGAAAAGGTCGATTTTCCGACGGATGAGGCAGAACGCAAAAATTACTATCCGGGCGACTATTTAATCCCTGTTGCAAAAGAATATCTGAAATCCCATAAAGGTTTGCCGGATGATGTTCAGGAGTTGTGCGACTTTGCAAAGGATTATGAAGAAAAAGTTCAGCGCGATTTGCTGGAAAAATTCAGGGTGCATTTTGATAATTTTTATTCCGAATTAACTCTCCATAAATCAGGCAAAGTTGATGAGTGCGTGAATAAATTAAAAGAAAGCGGAAAAATTTACCAAAAAGACGGCGCGGATTGGTTTAAATCCTCCGACTTTGGCGATGATCAAGACAGAGTCATCAAAAAAGCCGACGGCGCAAATACTTATCTGACGGCAGATATTGCTTATCATATTGATAAATTGAACCGCGGATTTGACAGAATGATTGATATCTGGGGCGCTGACCACCACGGATATGTCGCGCGCGTAAAAGCTTCTCTTGCGGCGCTCGGACGCGACCCCGATAAACTCGAAATTCTCCTCGGACAACTCGTTAACCTTGTTGTTAACGGTGAAGAAGTCCGTATGGGTAAACGTAAAAATATGGTTACTCTCGAAGATTTGATTGACGATGTCGGGGTTGATGCAACACGTTTCTGGATGACTATGAGAAATATCGACACTACCCTTGATTTTGATATTGACCTTGCAAAGAAAAATTCCGACGAAAATCCCGTGTTCTACGTCCAATACGCCCATGCAAGAGCTTGTTCGATTATCAGAAATGTTATTAATGATAAAATTGATACGGAATCAGGCAAAACAGTTCCTGCAATTTTGTCCGAGGCTGAGTACAAAGATTTGACGGAAAATTTCGACAAATCAATACTTTTCGGAAATATTCAAGACGCAAGACAGCTTGTTTTAAAGCTTGAAGAATATAAATCCATGATTGAAAATTCCGCAAAAACACGTCAGGTATATACGATTTGCCGTTATGTTCAGGAGCTTGCAAGTGAATTTCATTCATTCTACAATGCAGTCCGCGTTATAAATGACGACAAACAGCTTACAAAAGCACGGCTCGCGCTTGTGTATTCCGTTAAAACAGTTTTGAATAACGCGTTAGAGCTTCTTGCGGTTACGGCACCCGAGAGAATGTAAATTTAAGCTTCTTTAAAGAAATCTTTGTTGATATGTTTAATTGCGCTTTTCATGCTGTCAACGGCTTTCTCGACAACTTGATTTTTTCTGTGGTCGCGAAGATTTTTAAACATTACTTTTTTTATGCTGCCGTTTTTATCTTTGTATACCTGCAACCCGGCGTAAGGCGTTTGATAAACTTCAAATGTGCTGCCGTTTTGCATGTGTTTTATGTCGTATGATGCTATTAATTTTCCTGCTTCCGGTATCCTGCGGGTCTCAATATACGGCTTGCGGCTTGTTTTGTTAAGCAGGCCGATATCTTCTATAATGGCATTTGAATAACGAACGCGTGCTGTAACAATAAAATCTCTTATAAGTGTATTTACCTGCATATTTTTCCTTTTTTTATTATTAAATCCGTAAATGAAAAAATTTGCTATTTTACAGTGTTAAGAATTGTAATTATTTCGTGGTAATTTTCTTCTGTCACAAGCCTTGTGCGGAGCTGTTTTGCGTGCTGAAATCCTGATAAATAATACGGATAAAATTTTCGCATGAATTTTATACCTGTATTTTCTCCGCGGAGTTTGATTTCTTCTTCGAGGTGAAATCTGAGCATTTCAATCCGTTCATTAATCTGCGGCGGCGGAAGCTTTTCGCCTGTTTTCAGGTAATGTTCAATTCTTTTTATAAGTGCAGGGTCGCCGAGTGCGCCTCTGCCTATTGCAACTCCGTCCGCTCCGGAGGCCTCAAGCGCCTCAATTGCTGTTTCAATCGAAACTATATCTCCGTTTGCAAAAACAGGTATATCAACGTTTTCTTTTAATTTCCGTATAAGCTTCCAGTCAGCTTTCCCCGAATACATCTGGGAGCGCGTCCTGCCGTGCAGGGTTATGAATTCCGCGCCCGCTTTTTGCATTTTTTGACCGAATTCAACAAAATTAAGCTCATCCATTGTGTAGCCAAGCCGGAATTTTACGCTTACGGGCTTATCGGTGCCTGATTTTACAGCCTTTACAAGGTCGGCCGCTAAATCAGGGTTCCGCATCAGGGAACACCCGTCCTGCCCGCCGACAACTTTTTTGACGGGGCATCCCATATTTATGTCTATCATATCCGCCACAGGCGACAGTGTTTTTGCCGCAAGCTCCATTAAGTGCGGCTTGTGCCCGCTTATCTGGTATGATATGGGACTGTGGTTGTCATCGCGTTTTAAAATTTCCGTCCCTGCCCTGCCGTTCAGGGTTTGCGCCAAAAATTCCGAACTTATCATCTCCGTTGTCAAAAGACAATCTCCGGAATATTTTCTGATAAGGCTTCTCAGCACATAGTCAGTTATTCCTGCCATCGGCGCAAGCGATACACGGCTTTTTATAAGTTCGTTAATTCCCATTTAATTCTTTGACCCGCGCTTTCGCATATTCTTTGTATTCATCATCTTCGGCATTGGAATTTGCGTATTCGGTGTAATATTTCAGCGCTTCCTGAGTGTTACCCAGTGCATCATAATCCGCCGCTATCATGTAATTCAGTATTGTGAATTCCCTGTTCAGCATGTATGCCTTTTTAAAATCGTCAATAGCTTTTTGCCGTTGTTCTTTTACGTCGTAAATCATGCCTCTGTAGTAATAGGCATAAGCATTTGAGGTGTCTGTTGATAAAATTTTGTCCAGCATCTTCAGGCTTTCGTCGTATTTTTCGGATTCATAGAGCGAAATCGCCTGATTTAAGCTTTTCAGGCTTAACTGTTCATTTACGCTCTGCAAAAAGTCTGCGGATTTTTCATTGTTTTTATTAAGTGCAAGCGATTTATCAAGGTAAGTTTTTGCGCTGTTCCAGTCTTCTTTTTCTGCGTACAGGACTGCAATGTAATACGGAATGTCCGAATCAGCCGGTTTTATCTGCATTGCTTTTTGATAATAGGTAATTGCATTGTCGTAATCCTCCATTGCCTGATAGCTTGAGGCAATACCAAGGAGCGAATCCGCCGTGGGCGGGTTGATTTTGGCGTATTCCGCAACAGCATTTTTGTAATCCTTAATATCATAGTATGACGCTGCTTTTGCAAGTTTGCTGTTTATAACGTCTTTGTTTATGGATGTTATAGCGTCTTTTATCTGGGTGTCGGAAGGAAATGCCTGAGCGGCTTTTTTAAGTGTTTCCAGTGCAGTATCCGGTGTTCCGGCCTGATTTTGCGCTATTGCAAGGTTCAGGTAAATCTCCGGATTTTTTGTATTCAGCTTTAAGGCCTCATTGTACATTGTAATAGAATCCGCAAGTTTGTTTTGCTTATGCAGATCAAGCGCATAAGCATAGAAAAGTCCCGCAGGGTCGGAGGCCGCCATGTTCTTTTTTACGTAATCCGTAAACTGCGACGTTGTCATGGAACCTTTTAACAAATCAAGCATCTGCGCCTGCGCATCAGTGTTTGCCGGATCAAGAGAAAGTACCTTTTGATAACCCGCAATAGCAGCTTTTGTGTCGCCTAATGCGGCATTTGCCTGCGCTTTATACAGGTTTGCGTTAACATTATCCGGATACAGAATTAAAACGGAATCGTACGCTTTAATCGCTGTTTTTACGTCGCCTTTCTGCTGATAAAGCGTCCCGACATTCAATCTGGTGTTGATGTTCGACGGGTTAAGGTATTCGGATTTCTGGTAATATATTAAGGCATCGTCAAATTTGCCCTGCTTTTGCATTATGGCGCCTAAATTCGCCGTAATATCAGCATCGCTCGGCGAATTTTCAAGTTTTTTCTTGTAAATCCGCTCCAGTGCGTACAAAACTTCTTTGTTATCGGTTGTTTTCGACAATATATAATTGTATTCTACGACCGCCGCATCTTCATTGCCCAAATTATCAAGCATTTTGGCATAATTTAGCCGTAATTCAATGTCTGTAGGCGCAACGGCAATGGCTTTTCTGTAAAATTCAGCGGCCTTCTGGTTGTTCCCAAGAAGTTTCATGATGTCTCCAACCTGCTCAAAACTCTCTTTTTGCAAGCTTCTGTCCGCCAGCGTCTGGTTGAATTCATAAGCCGCTGCCGCAAAATTCCCCTCTGCTCTTAATTGTTTTGCCGTGTTAAATCTGTTCTGCGGCGACATGTCAAATCCGATTGCGTTAAGACACCGGTTTAAGTTCCCCGTAACCTGTGGAGCTGCCTGCGTTGAGGCGTTTTTTGAAGGATAATATAACATGTAAAATAATGCGCTTCTGTAATCATCCGCAGCTTTTGCGTAATCTTTTTCCTCTTTCCCGTAATACATTCCCCGCGCTAAGTATGAATTAATCAAGCCTATTCTTGCGGAATTGTCCATGTAATTTATCCTTAGTGCGTTCTTGAATTCTGTTATCGCGCCTGAATACTGGTAATTCGATAAATATTCCTTGCCTAAATCGTAGTGCTCCTTGAAGTCAGCATAAGCACACCCGCTTAGCATTACAGCTATAAGTAAAACTTTCATAGGATTATTTAAACGCATAGCATACCCCTTTTTCTCTATTCTAATACAAGAATTTAAATATGTATATAGCCGTATGCAATAAAAAAGGATAAACCTTTTAAGTTTATCCTTTTTGAATTTGGAGTTTTAACTTTACTCAAAGCTTGCTATTGAAATAAAGTTAAGACATTCGTCAAACAATTTTTGAATCGGTAACGACATGTCAATCTCTTCTGTTTTGCTCATCCCTAACAATTCAGCTTGTGCTTCAATCATACTGCTTTTACTCCTATATTGTTCGTTTGACATTTTATGTATCGGTTTGAAAATTGAAAAACTTTAATCATGCCTTTCTTATGAAAATTATAAAAACCTTTGCCCGTGCGGGTTTGAGCTGAAAAAAATCGTATTTACATTTTGTTACAAAAAAGTTTTTTTAAGATATATGGCTTTTTTTGCCATGTTGTGCTATTATAATCAAGTGGTATTTAATATAAGGAGACAGGACAATAGCTAACTACAATAAAGATCAGGCAATTATGAATGAGCGCATCCGCTCAAAAGAAGTCAGATTGATTGACGATAAAGGTACAAATCACGGGGTCGTTCCGACTTCTAAAGCTTTACAAATGGCTTATGACGCCGATCTGGATTTGGTTTTAATCAGCCCTAATCAGGAACCGCCTGTCGCTAAAATTCTTAACTACGGTAAATATAAGTACGAACTCGAAAAACGCGCTAAAGAAGCTAAGAAAAAACAGCATGTCGTCGAGGTTAAAGAGGTTAAAGTCAGATATAAAATCGACACCCATGACTATAATGTCCGTATTACCAATATTAAAAAATTTATTGCCCAGGGTAATAAAGTCAAAATCGTTATCATGCTTAGAGGCCGCGAAATGCAGCATAGCGAACTCGCATTTGACCTCGCTAACAGATTTATTGAAGATTTGAAGGCTGAACCCCTCCAAATCGAGAAAAAACCTATGCTCGAAGGACGTAACGTAACTTTGTATCTCGGCCCTCAATAAAAGTTCTTGACGTTTTAAATTCAGCAGGTAGAATAAAATATGTGACCAAAACAGGTCATCCCGAACTTGTTTCGGTATCCCATGAAAATTAAATAAAATGTGCCGCAATAGCTCAGTTGGTAGAGCAAGGGACTGAAAATCCCTGTGTCCTTGGTTCAATTCCGAGTTGCGGCACCATTTTTTTGCAATCAAAATCCTTGCGGATTTTGAAGTCCTTGGTTCCCTCTCGAAAAACAACACTCAGTTGTTTTTCTCGGCAGAGTGAGTTGCGGCACCATTTTTTTTAGACGGCAATTGTATTAAGTGTACAATCGTTGCGAAAAAAAAATGAGCCTTAACTCGGAGCAAGGTCAAGCCTTGCCCTCTCACAAAACGATAATCAATCGTTTTGTTCGGCAGAGTGAGTTGCGGCACCATTTTTTTGCAATCAAAATCCTTGCGGATTTTGAAGTCCTTGGTTTGTCGGTTGGGCATACTTGCCCAACAAAACAAATTTTGTGTTAAAATCAAATTATGAATTACCGCAGAGTATT